>JBEKOA010000009.1:0-57572 GCA_049522255.1 Occallatibacter sp. | reverse complement strand
TTTTGCGGCTAGTGTGGGACACCACGAACCTCAACGTGCGATGCAGCACCCTCTACTTTTGCTGCCCTGCTTCAATCTTTTTCGCGGCAGCCTGATCCAGCTCAAAGCCGGTCCGCGCAAAACCATTGGTCAACGGCACGGCGATCGCCGGCTTGTCATCCCCTGTCATCAGCGGCGCCTGCTCCACCGCCGCCGCCACGGGCAATCCTCGCTGAGCCAGCAGTTCCATGGCGCGCTCAATCGGAATTCTCACCTTGCCCTGCGACTGCTCCCGAGATTGGCCAAGCCATGTGTAATTCGACAGCAGCAGATCTTCACGTGCGTGCAGGTCGGCCACATCCTGATTCCCGTCGTCGGTCTGCACCCGCGGAGTAGGGAAGGTCTGAGTGATCTCCGCCATCTTGTTCTGCAGCTCAGGGCTGTTGGGCATGTTACCCAGCTGGCGCACATCCACTGTTTGCGACCATTTGTTCCGCGGCCCGTCCTCCCTTGCCATGCGCGCATTGATAGCCTTGCCGACGCCGTAGGCCAACAGTGCTGTGACCCCGGCAAAGAAGCAGAGCGAGAGTAGAAAGACCACCACGCCCGAAACGCGAACGTCGGAGGACTCAAAGCCCTTCGAAGTGTCGATCTCCTCCGGCTTGCGATCTTCCGGCTCGTGAGAATTATGCGTGGGCATGTTCAGGCTCCAGGATCTCCGCCAGATGCGGATCGTTGGTCTGTACCAGCGCGCGAGTCTTCAACTGCATGCAGAAGTAGGCGACCCAGAAGGCCACCATCGCAACCGGCACGGCTACATATTCAAGGATTCCCCAACTAAAGTGAAGGTTGCGCGCCGCGTCCTTGAAGTTCGGCTCGATCAGCCAGAACAAATCGAAGGCGCGTGCAAAAACCATCCACTGACAGACTCGGACCAGTCGCTTCTTGTTCCGCTTCAGATCCCGCGAGAGCAGCAGCGTGAAGGGGATCAACCAGTGAAAGAGAAAGTCCAGCGTGATGATGACGCCCCAGTGGCCGCGGATGCGGTCAAGATACCACGGAATCTCTTCCGGCAAATTCCCCGACCAGATAATGAGAAACTGCGAAAAGGCCAGGTAGATGTTCAGCATCACAAAGGCAAAGGTGAATTTGCCCAGATCGTGCTGCTCGGTCTGACGCAGGATAGTCTTGAATGGCTCGGCCTTGGAGAGCGAGATGACGACAATGATCGAAAGCGCCAGCACTCCGTAAGCCTGGCCGACCAGGAAGAGCAACCCATAGACCGACGAGTACCACGTGGGATCAAGCGACATGACCCAGTAGATGACAGCAGCGGACATGGTAATCGCGTAGACCACGATGCCCGGGCCGCTGATGTTTTCAAGCCGCTTGATCCACTCGGGCGTGGTCGCGGGGGAAGCCGCATCCCGTTCGAGTCCGAGAACATTGAGCCGCCATGTGTAGAAGCCCCAGATTGCAAAGCAAACCAGGCCTGTTACCACAAATGCCGTGGGGTTCAACATTGGCCGTTTGAATTCGATCGCGTGCGCCTGGACCTCGTTGATCCATCCCGATTTAAGCGCCGCGTTCACGTCGGTCACCGCGGCCCACAGGTAAAGCTTCTTGAGCGAGAACGCAATTACCAGCCAATACCCGAAAACCAACAGCAGGGTCCGGCTCATCGCTTCCAGAGGCCGGCGCAGCAACAAGCCCCACTTGCCGCCCGAGCAATACTGCACCATCAATAGCGCCAGTCCGCCCACCGCGAATCCAAAGGTCAGCATCAGTCCGAGCAGCCAGCCGCGCACCACGTGATCGATCGAGCCGTCAGCAAAGGCAAGGCCTGCTGCGATGACCGAGCAGATCAACCCGACAACCAGCGCGCGCGTTCTCCAGCCGTCCACAAAGGCCGGTGCGCTGAGATCGGCGGGAAGTGTCTTCGCGTGCTGAATTTCGTGAGCCATTCTCTTCGTCCTCAGTTCCTAAGTCCTTAGTCCCTTAGTCCCTGTGCTTTGTTCCTACTTCGTGGCCGGTTTGCTCAAAGGAATCTTGATCGTGGGGTCTGCCGGATTAGCCGGAGCCATCGCCGGCGTACCCTGCTTCGCATCATGCGGATATGCCTGAATGGCCGTCGAAGGCAGCGTCCACGGCTCGGCGAACTCCGGGTGCCCGTCCTCGGTCGCAATCTCTTTCAAGTTGCGAATCTGCACGCCTGATGGCACATCTTCGACAGTGGCCGACTGGCTCAATTGCAGAGCGCGAATATAAGCCGCCACCGCCCAGCGATCCACGGGCGCAAGTTGCGCCGAGTAATCTGGCATGGCTCCGTATCCGTGCGTCATTACATAGAAATAGTGCGAGATGGGCTGCGAGAGACGCACCTGATCGTGCAGATTGGCCGCCGGCTTGTAGCCGCGCTGCACGATCTCGCCCAGCCCGTTACCCACACGCGAGTGGCACGGCGTGCAGTAAATGTTAAATCGCTCCTGCCCCCTCTTGAGCACGTCGAGCGTCACAGGAAAGGGCATCTCGTTCTTCTCTTCGCGATAACCGTCGGCGGCCTGGATCACGCCGGTGTAGAAGTAACTGTCTTCGCGCAACTGGCCTCGCGCCACGGTGTTCGCCACCTGCGGACGCGCGCCGCGATGATCGGCGAACATCTCCGAGCCCCGCTGCGAGATGAGCTTGGGCTGATCCTGCATATCCTGCCGGCAACCGGCGACCAAAAGTAGCGCCGCCATTGCAGCACGGGTGGCCCAGAGCCTGCACTGAGCTTGACGAAGTGTCCCGATTCTGGGACCTGGGATACCACGAACCCACGAACTGTGGAGGCTCACCTTCATCAATAGTCCACCTCCACAACCGACAGCGGCTGGAAGCTCTCCAGGTATTTTTTTGCTTCCACCAGTTCGAACTTGGGGTCCAGCGCCTCCAGGCACAGAAAGAACTTGTCCGTTGTCGCGCCGTCGCGAAAGTTGGGCGCGTTGAAGAGCGGGTGATAGAGCGCCGGCAATCCATTCAACGCCAACATGCCAAAGGCCGCCGACAATCCCGCCCATAAAATCGTCCACTCGTAGGCGGGCACGATGAAGGCCGGCCAGGAGTAGAGTGGCCTTCCGGCGATATTCAATGGATACGCCAGCACCGAGATCCAAACCTCAAGCAGGAACATGGCGGCCAAACCCATTAGTCCGCCTATCAATGTCACCAGCGGCACCTTGTTGCGGTGGAATCCGATCGCTTCCGCTGCCTCTTCCACCGGATAAGGCGTGTAGCAATCCATGCGCCGCCAGCCGTCTTTGCGCGCCTGTTGTGCGGCGCGGATCAGGTCGCCCGGCGTATCGAATTCGGCCAGCAGGCCGTAGGTTCCTTCGCGTGCGGGCATCAGTCACCTGCCTTTGCTGTTGCCTTGGTCGTAATCTTTGCCTGCGGCAGCAACATGCGAATCTCATTCATGGGAATCATGGGAAGGAAGCGCACGAACAGCAAGAACAATGTTGTAAACAAGCCCAGTGTGCCGACAAATGTCATGTAATCCCATTTGGTCGCGCGATAGGTGCCCCATGAGGATGGCAGAAAGTCGCGATAGAGACTCGTCACAATAATCACGAAGCGCTCAAACCACATGCCCGTATTTACCACGATGGAGATGAAAAACATGTAGCCGATCGAGGTGCGCAGTTTCCTCGACCAAAGCGTAGTCAGCGGAATCGCCAGGTTAAATAAGATGAGTACCCAATAGGCCCAGCCCATCGGTCCGAACATGCGATTCCACATCATGAAGGCCTCCCAGTGCGAGGCCGAGTACCAGGCCATGAAAACTTCCATGCCGTAACCGTATGCCACGATAAATCCCGTCGCCAGCATTACCTTGCCCATGTTGTCGATGTGGCGCTCTGTAACCAGGCCCTCCAAGTGATAAAACTTGCGCAGCGGAATCGCCAATGTCAGTACCATCGCGAAGCCGGAGTAAATCGCGCCAGCCACAAAGTACGGCGGGAAGATGGTCGTATGCCAGCCCGGCAGCACTGCCACAGCAAAATCAAAGCTGATGACGGTATGCACCGAGAGCACCAGCGGCGTAGCAAGCCCCGACAAGAGCAGCGCGGACGTCTCATAGCGCATCCAGTGGCGCACCGATCCGCGCCATCCTACCGACAGTATGCCGTAGAAGTATTGCGCATACTTCGACTGTGCGCGATCGCGCATGGTTCCGAAATCGGGAATCATGCCGACATACCAGAAGACCACCGAGATGGTTGCATAGGTGGATACAGCGAAAACGTCCCACAAGAGCGGCGAGCGGAACTGCGGCCACACGGTCATGGTACTGGGATATGGCAGCATCCAGTAAGCCAGCCAAGGGCGGCCCACGTGAATCAGCGGGAACATGCCCGCGCAAACCACGGCAAAGATGGTCATGGCCTCGGCAAATCGGCTGATGGAGTTTCGCCAGCTCTGCTTGAAGAGCAGCAGAATAGCCGAGATCAGCGTGCCCGCGTGGCCAATGCCGATCCACCAGACGAAGTTGATAATCGCAAAGCCCCAGGCCACAGGCTGCGTGATCGCCCAGATTCCGACACCCTTGAGGAAGAGCCAGGTTACGGCGACTAACAGCATTGTCGCTCCGGCGCCGGCCACGCCAAAGAGCGCAAACCAGCCCAGCGGCGTCGTGGGAGTGAGCACAATGCGCACGATCTTTTCGGTGACCGACCGGAAAGTCTGTCCCGGCGCGATAACGCGGTACTCTCCCGTCGCGGGATCGATCCGCCTTTCGAGATCGTGTTTTAATTCGCTGGGCGTCATCGTGACTCCGCTAACTCGCTAACTCGCTCGTCCCCGCGCAGCGGGGCTAACTCGCTGTAGTTGATCAACCAATCGCCGGATTGCGCTCTACCGGCTCGTCTTCAAGTTCAGGATTCGGATTCAAAACCGCGGCCACATACTTCGTCCGCGGACGAGTATTCAAATCGGCGAGCACCTGGTAGCTGCGTTCGTCAGATTGCAACTTGGCCACCTTGCTCTGCTTGTCGTTGATGTTGCCGAAGGTGATCGCCGAGGCAGGGCAGGCCTGCTGGCATGCCGTCACAATCTCGCCGTCGCGCACTCTGCGATTCTCTTTGTCGGCCTCAATCTTTGCCGCCGAGATGCGCTGCACGCAGTAACTGCACTTCTCCATCACGCCGCGCGAACGGACCGAAACATCGGGGTTGCGCATCAACTTCAAACTCTCCGTTTCAAAGTCGGAGAAGAGCAGGAAGTTGAAGCGGCGCACCTTGTACGGGCAGTTGTTTGAACAATAGCGGGTGCCCACGCAGCGGTTGTAGACCATCGTGTTCAGGCCCTCGGGCGTGTGCACTGTCGCGCCCACCGGGCATACCTGCTCGCAGGGAGCGTTCTCGCAGTGCTGGCAGGCCATTGGCTGAAAATGTGCGCGCGGTGCCGCTAGATCGCCTTCAAAGTACGTATCGATGCGCAGCCATTGCATGTTGCGCCCAATGCGCACCTGCTGCTTGCCGACAACAGGAATGTTGTTTTCCGCATAACAGCTCACGATGCATGCATTGCAGCCGGTGCAACTCGCCATGTCAATCGACATGCCCCAGGCGTTGGCCTCGTTGTACTCCCAGTTGGGGAAGAGCGAATTGCTCTTGTCGGTCTGCTCGTGTCCTTCGTTGGCAAATCCGGGGTGGGCCTTGTACTCATCGAGCGTCGCATAGCGAATGATGTCGCGCTCGTTGATCGCCTCATCGGCTTCGAGCGAATTGTTGTCGTGACCTTTAGGCTGGCCGAATCGTTCGCCGCGATGATCCTGGAAGTGGCTCTTGGTGATTGCGATGCCCCACTTGCCCTCCACCTTCCGCATCGATCCGGTCGCACAAAACGGGGCCCATGAGTTGCGAATCAGGTATGCGTTGAATCCCGCACCTGAGCCAACACGTCCGGCAAATGAGCGTCCATAGCCTAAGTGGACAGTTACCGAGTTATCCGGATGCCCCGGCACAGCAATCACCGGGGCCTTGACCTTGCCGTTGCCCACGCATAACTCGACTATGTCGTCTTCTTCGAGGCCATATTTGGTGAGCGTAGCGCCAGAGACCAGCGCCGCATTGTCCCAGCTGAGATTCGTAACTGGCTTGGGCAGCTCCTGCAGCCAGCCAACATTCGACCACCGCCCGTCATAAACATTAGGGTCCGGTCGGAAGATAATCTCCAATGAATCCTTCGGCGCGGGCAAAGGAACACTGAGTCGCTGTGACCGTTCCGGGACGAATACCGAGCTTGGAACAGCGGAAGAGGATGTTCCCTCAATCCAGCCAGCGTGCAATGCTTTCCGCCAGCCAGTTTCAAAGTCACCTTTGATGACCGGTTTCCAAGTCTCGCGCACCGCTTCATATGGACTCAATCCCGGTTCGTCGAGCAACGCCTGCAAGAAGTGGTGCGCTGTCTTGCCACCATAGAGCGGATCAATCATCGGCTGCACAATCGAGATCGTGCCGTCATAAGCGCGAGCATCGGACCAGGACTCCAGAAAATGAGCGGCAGGAATGTGCCACTGCGCATTTTGCCCTGTCTCATCCATATGCGTTCCGAGGTGCGCGGTTACTGTTGCTTTCTCAAAGGCGGCAGCAAACTCTAAATCGACTGGAGCAGAATAGATTGGATTGACATTTAAAGTCACTAGCCAATCCACTTCACCCGCATTCAGATCAGCGACTAGCGAACTCAGATTCGAAGTCTGAGTTAAGGTATCCGGTAAGCCAGCAGACTCAAACGAAAAGGACACCGACTTGGAATTTCCTAAAACATTGTTGATGGCAACCGCTAGCGCAACGACTGTTTTATCTTGATTGAACCCTGAAATCACTACACTCTCGCCCGCATGGGCCTTCAAATCGTGGGTCAAAGCGTCCAAGAACTTCTTCTGCGCATCTGTCCAGTTGTTGGAGTGCTTTCGATCGAATAAAGCCTATTCAGTCTTTCTGGCGACTTACGCCGCTCTGCAAATTGACGAACCAACTTATGGAAACCAGGGTAGCTCGCACCCGAGAGGAAGTCCGCATCAAGCGAAACAATCACGTCCGCATCCGTCAAATCGTATTGAACGCTTAGCCCGCTCGTCGCCAATGAGGTTCCCGCAACTGCCGGGTCATATTGCACCAGCGTCGCTTTCGGGTACGCCTTCTTGACCTCGCCCCACTGCCGCGCCAGCGTCGGCGAAGTAATCGTCTCGCTGAGGAAGTAGATCCCCGTCCCGTCACCTGTGCTCGCAACCTTCGCCCGGAACTCCTGCGCAAACTCGGCCCACTCGCGATTCTCTCCGCGGAAGGTCACATGCTGCGATCGGTCGGGATCGTAGAGATCGAGCAGCGTCGCCTGAGTAAAAGGATCTGATGCCCCCTGGTTATAAGGATGCTCGGGGTTGCCGTCGATCTTGATCGGCCTGAACTGATCGGTCTTGACCAGCAGCGGCACCGCGCCCGTGACAAAAGGGTGAGCGGTAGCAAAGTACATCGGCTTGCCGAGAATCAAGTCCTCCGGCGCCTTGACGTAGGGATAGATCGGCTCGTCGGGCTGTTTCGTGCATCCGGCCAACCCGGCCAGCGCCATCGATGCGCCCATCAGCTTGAGGAATCCGCGCCGCGAGACCGGATCGACCCACTCCTGCGCAGCCGAAGGGAACTCCTTCTCGACCGCGGCCTGAAACTCCGGCGTCCCCGCCAGCTCGTCGATCGAGCGCCAGTACCGTTTGCCCTTCACGCCCTTGAGCTCCGCGCGTACAGCATCTACCGTCATCGGCTTGACGGCTTCGTTCATCTTCTCTCCACCCATCTTCTCGCTCATCGGTGGCAGACCTCGCAACTGGTCAGATCTTTCGGATTCCGAATCTTGTAGTGGTCGAGTAGGAAGTGGCCCAACTCATCCTGGCTGGTGAACCTCTTGAGACTTGCGTTCGGAAGCGCAATGCTCCCCGAGAGGCTTAGCGACGCAATCTCAACGGTGGGGTCCTTCGTCGTGCAACTTACACCCTCGGCCGTCGGCACACCGCTCATCTCCTCATCGCCCTTGCCACCCACAGCACACCACACCGGGCGGTCCTCGGCCGGCTTCTCCCAGGCATTGTTATAGATCTCGCCAGTCGGCCGCAGGTTTTTTGCCGGATTGCGATGGCAGTCCAGGCACCATTCCATTTGCAGAGTGTTTTCTGCATACATCAGTGGCATCTGGTCCACGCGGCCATGACAACTTGCGCAACCGATCCCCTTATTCACATGGATCTCGTGGCTGAAGTAGACGTAATCGGGTAGGTCATGCACCTTCGTCCACGCAAGCGACTGGCCCGTCACCCAGCTTTGCCGCACCGGCTCCAGCAGTTGGGCATTGGTCCAGATCTGCGCGTGGCAGTTCATGCAGGTTTTTGTTGGAGGGATTCCGGCGTAGCTCGATTTCTCGACCGTCGTGTGGCAGTACTGGCACTGCAATCCTAAGCCCTGCACATGGTGCTTATGGCTGAAAGGCACAGGCTGGTCGGGCCGCTGGCCCTGGCGCGTCACCCATGGCGAGCGCTGCAACTCATCCAGCGTGACCCCCAGTGCGATCACGATCAGCCCCGTCAATACCAGGCTCGCCCGAGCCAAGGCGTTGGAGCTGCGATCGAATATCTGTGCCATTCGTACGTTCCCCGGCTTCACTTCTTCGATGTGCGCGAAGTGCTTGCGGTCACACAATTTGTGGACGATAGTTGCTTTTGAGCAAAGAGCACCCGCGAGGCGATCAGCCTTGAAGACCCAACATAGCAGCCGGATACCGATTCATGAGAAGTGTGAGACAAAAAAGTTGAAAAATGCGTTTCGGACGAGGACTGTATGCCGCTCAAAAATATCCCCCAGATCAACTGCTGCAAAGGGGCCCCCGTGCCGTTTCCCTGGCCGTCTGCGTTCCAGGGAGTTCCATCTCCCAAAAAATATCACACCAAAGTGGACCTTACCAGTCCAAAATGCAAAGGCAGCCTTCTCTTTTCAGGAAGCCTCGAAGCTCGGGCTGTTTTCTCAAAGTTGCCCTCACTCATCGTCCACTCATAGTAAGCTGAGACCAGGACTGCGACCGCATGGGATTCCTCAGCTATCTTTTCTACCCTTGGAGCCTGATTCTCCAGGTGGTGGCGATCATCCACTATATTCGCCGCCGGCCGGAGATGTATTGGCTTTACATCATCATCTTTCTCGGTCCCTTGGGCGCGGTGCTCTACTTCATCTTCGTTGCGCTGCCGGATGTTAAATCCACCTCCCAGATCTTCCGCGGGATACCGCGCGGCAAGCGCATCGGCGAGCTTGAATTTGCTGTTCTCGACAACCCTTCCGCGGAAAACTATGAGGAGTTAGGTGCTCTATATATGGATCAGGGCAACCTGGAACTGGCTCGTGCCAGCTTCGATAAAGCAGTCGCCGCTCCCTTCAGCACCCTGGATTCCATTTACCGACGCGCACTTTGCGCCCTCGGGCTGAGAGACACTCCAGCCGCGGTGCCCGACCTGGAGCGCGTGGTGGCCAAGGAACCCGACTACGACTTTCATCGCGCCGAGGGATTGCTGGCCCACGCCTACGCGCAGACCGGCCAAAAGGATAAAGCCGAAGCGCTCTTCCTCAAGGCAATCTCCGCCTCGACACTCTCAGAGACCTATTTGAACTTTGCTGAGTTGCTGGCCTCGGAGGGACGGAACGCCGAAGCCCGCCAATGGGCGCAAAAGGTGCTCGCCAAGGAGCGTGCGATGCCCGACTACCTTCGGCGCCGTGAGCGCAAGTGGTTCCAGAGTGCGAACGAGCTGCTGAAACGCCTGCCGGCGTGAGTCTTCGGGCTCGTCCGCCTTTTGCCTAGAAGGGAACCTTCGCGCGAATCTGGTCCTGATACCTCTCTCAGCCCGGCTATAGTGGGATGGGACTCCCATATGCTAAGACCCCTGCGATTCCTGACTGCCGGCTTCCTGCTCGCTTGCGCGATTGCGACAGCGCAGTCTCAGGCTCTCCGCGGCGCCAGCCACCCCTCGCAACTGGAGCCGCCGCAGGAAACCGGCTTTCTGAACCGCACCGTTGAACTGCACGGTGCGACCTACCACTTCCAGATTTACCTGCCCGAGACCTTCCGACGCGACGACAGGAAGCAATGGCCGGTGATTCTCTTTCTGCATGGGCGCGGGGAGCGCGGCTCAGATGGGCTGTGGCAGACGCAGATCGGGCTGCCCCAGGCGGTGCGCGACCACCCCGAGCGCTGGCCGTTTGTCATCATTATGCCGCAGTGTCCGCAGGCCAACTACTGGACCGATCCCGAGATGCTGTCAATGGCTCTGGCCGCCCTAGACCGGGAAACGCAGGAGTTTCACCTCGACACGGAACACACTTACCTCACCGGCCTCTCGATGGGCGGCTATGGCGCCTGGGAGTTGGCGCGGCTGCATCCCCGGCGCTGGGCGGCTGTGGCCATTGTGGCCGGCGGCGTCTTCTGGAGCTATGAGCCGGAGCGCTGGCAGCAGGCATCCACGCTCCCCGGCGAGTACGCGCGCGCGGTCGGCCGCTTGCCGCTCTGGCTCTTCCATGGCAGCGAAGACAACGTCGTCGACCCGCGCCAGAGCGAGTTGCTCTTTGAGGCTCTGAAGGCCTCCGGCGGGCGTGTGCGGCTATGGGTCTACGAGGGTGTCAGGCACGATTGCTGGACCCGCGCCTATAACGAACCCGAGCTGCCGCACTGGTTCCTCTCGCACCACGCCAAAACGCAGTTAGAGCCGGAGTTGCCCCCCTTTGCCGAGCGGGCACTGATATCCCTTCATCCGCCGGCTGTCAAGCTTGCCGACGCGGCGCTCGACTCGCTGGCCGGCGAGTATCGCGACGCCAACGGCCACACGGTGGTCACCATCTTCCGCCAGGGCGACGAGCTTTACGAGAAGAACCCGCAGGGCGAGGTTGCCGAGTTGGCCGCCGAGTCACCCGCAATCTTCTTCTACCCCAACGGATCCAGCTCGACCCGGCTCACCTTCGAGCGCGACGCAGAGGGCCGCGTGACCTCAGCCGTCTACCACGATGACCGCCACGAGGAGCGATGGGAGAAGCGAGCAAGTTCCGCTTCCAGCCATTGAGAATGTTCTGAGTAATTCGACGCTTTGAAAGGGCACGGCTTCAGCCGCGCCGGGATGACCCCAAAACAAGATGGGCTTTAGCCCTGAGGGATTGCCGGATGAGCCAATGCCCCGCGCAGAGTCTCCGCGAACGCATCGCCGTCTTCGCTGGGGCTGCCCCTCAGGCATTCGATTTGAGCGCCTCCTGAGTCCACTGGATAGCCTCGGCATGGCAGCGCATCAGGTTTTCATGGCGCAGACCATGGACGCGCGCGATCTTGTCGCACGCCGCCCAGTCGCCATGTTCCTCGCAGACGATCCAATGCAAGAGAATACCCTCCGCGACCTCCCGGCCCAGCAAGGCGTCGCAAGCCGCTGGGCGCAGAGGCAGCATCCGGATCAGGTCTTCCGTCAAAATCCGCAGCATGGCCGGGAACAGGCTGATCATGCCGATCAAGTATTGCTCGCCGGGAACCAGTCCGCAGAGACCGGCCGCCAGTTCGCAGAAACGCGCCCGCTCAAAGGCCATGCGCAGAATCTCCGAGGGCTGGTCGGCATTGAGGTCGCTGGCGATGGCCAGCATGGCAATGCGCCGGAAGATCGACTCTCCCACCAGCATCAGCGCCGACTGTACCGACGTGATCTCCTGGCGCATGGCGCAGATCGGAGAGTTAATCAGCCGCAGCAGCCGATAGGTGAGCGATGCGTCGCACATCACCAACTGACTCAATCGGTTCAGGTCGACGGGGTCTTTTTGCAAATCCTCCAGGATCTCGAGATGTACCAGGCGATTGCCGGGAATCCTGTGGCTCTCCAGCGGCTCAGGACGGCAGAAATAGTATCCCTGAAAGAGATCGAAGCCCTCCCGGCAGGCCAGACCATACTGTTCCTGCGTCTCGACGTTCTGCGCCACCATGCGAGCCCACGATCCGTCCATCTTTCCTGGCAGATTCCGGCGCTCGAGGGTGTCGATTTGGTCGATATCGACCTTAACGTAGTCGGCCAGATCGGCCAACGGACGGGATTGACGCTTCCCGGTGAAATCCGCCAGCGCCAGCCGGAAGCCCAACGCCTTCAGTTTGCTGCAAGCGGAGAGCAGGCCCGGGGAGGGCTCGGTGCTGGACGGCAGTTCCAGGATCGTCATTCTTGGCGGTAGCACCTGCACCCACTCCTCGGTCAGGGAATCCGCGGTGCATTTCACAAAGGCCGGCTTTCCATGCGCCAGCTCTTCCAGCCCGAAGATCACCGTATTGTCCAGCATGGTGCGGGTCGCGATCTCGCTGTTGGCGCGAACGATCGGCTCTCGTCCATTCCAGAAGAGCAACTCATAGCCAAGCACTTTGCCGCGCAGATCCAGAATCGGCTGGCGCGCCACATAGCGAAGCTCCCCCGCCTGCCTCTGACCCGAATCGGCAACAATCTCCGTGGTAGCATGCCTTGCCATCCAAACCATCTCCTATCCTGTTTATCGTTGCTTTTGGTTAGAACGTGAGAGCATTTTCACTTTGGAAGGAACTTCCAAGCCGCAGCTAAAAGCTGAAACCTAGAAGCTAGAAGCTGACTGCAAGCGCTCACGGAACACCCTCAGTCCCGGTTGCGTAGTAGACTCAGATCGATTGCTTCGAGGAGGCGGCTATGTATTGCAGCGGATGTGGTCTGGCTCTGATGCCGGGGCAGGGCGTCTGCCCGCAGTGCGGCCGTCCGGCGGCGCCGGCCATTCCCGCCGTGCCGGGTATGGAGTTCCAGCTACAGAACTATGCCGGCAAAGTCAAGGCGCTCAGCGTTGTCTGGTTCATCTATGCAGGCTTCTACCTGCTGCACGGGGTGGCCGGGCTGACTTTCGCCAAGAGGTTCCTATTCGGCGGCTTTGGACCCTGGTCCCATGGCCCCTGGGCGCACGGACCGCTTCCCCCGCAGTTCTTTGCCGGGGTTCTGGGTTTTACCTGGATGATTCTGCTCTTGAAGACAGGTCTTGCGATCCTCGCAGCCTGGGGCTTGCTGGATCACCAGCAGTGGGGGCGGATCGTCGCCATTGTGGCGGGTTTCGTCTTCCTGGTGAACGTCCCCTTCGGAACCGCTCTCGGTATCTGGACCCTCGTCATGCTCATGGGCTACCGGAACGCAACGCTCTACGACCAGCTCTAAGAAGACGGCAGACGAGAATCTGGCGGAAACGCTGCCGGCCCACGCCGATTTCGTTGACTCCGGCCCCCAATTCGGGTATTCTGAAGTCCTTGCGCGGTGTTGCGCCTGGGGTCTGTGCGTGTTCACTCTGACCCGGCCAACCGATGGACTCAGGTGATGTTCTGGGCGATCGATTGGCACAGGCTGCCGGCGGCCGGATTTGTGTTCAAACGCGCGCTTTTCGGCGCCTCCGGTATAGCCAGAGTCCTTGAGAGGGGCCAGCCCGAGCATTCCTCACCCGAACAGATTTGTTTGGCAGTGGGTGGAAATTGGCCCGTGCGCTCGATTGGCATGGGCAAGAGCGCTTTGCGTTGGTTTTTTTAGTGGTTCGCCGCACGGCAGGCCGGGCGGTTCCAGTTTTGAAGACAGGCGTCTAAAGAGGGCAGGAGAGAGATGGGCACCTTTGTTCCGAGCGGCAAGGATATTGTTCGCAAGTTTTTCGTGATTGATGCCAGCGGCAAGACGCTGGGCCGTCTGGCGACCAAGGCCGCCGACGTGTTGAGCGGCAAGCTGAATCCCCAGTATGTGCCGTACATCGATGTGGGCGACCACGTAATCGTCATCAACGCCGAGAAGATTCGCTTGACCGGCCTCAAGGCCGAAAGCAAGGTCTATCGCCGCTACACCGGCTTCCCCGGCGGGTTGCGCGAGGAGTCGTTCACGCGCCTGATCAACCGCAAGCCGGAGCAGGTTCTGGAGCAGGCCATCAAGGGCATGCTGCCCAAGAGCAAGATGGGCCGCCAGATGGCCACCAAGCTCAAGGTCTATCGTGGCGACAAGCACCCCCACCAGGCGCAGCAGCCGGTGGCATTGGAAATCGTGTAAAGCGGCGGCTAGCTGCTAGCTTCTAGCCGCTAGCTTGGGCATTTGAGATTCGGAGTTGTGCGGCTTTTAGCTAGAGGCTAGAAGCTAGAAGCTAGGAGCTGAGAGAAGAATGGCAGATCTGGTTCAGTATTACGGGACGGGGCGGCGCAAGTCGGCGATCGCGCGCGTCTTTCTGCGTCCCGGCACGGGCGAGTGGAAGGTCAACGGCAAGGCATTCGATGTCTACTTCGTCACCGAGCAGCAGCGCGTGGCAGCCAAGCGCACTCTGGCTCTGGTCGAGCTGGCCTCGAGCTTCGACGTGGTCACCACCGTCAAGAGCGGCGGCGTGGCCGCGCAGGCAGATGCCGTCAAGCTGGGCGTTGCCCGCGCATTGGTTCAGTTCAACCCCGAGTTGCGCAAGACGCTCAAGGCCGAGGGCCTGCTGACCCGCGACTCGCGCATGAAGGAACGCAAGAAGTACGGGCAGAAGGGCGCTCGCGCACGGTTCCAGTTCTCGAAACGGTAATTGTTGTGCAGGAAGAGGCCAGATGGAATCCGCCGATAAGCAGAGAAAATTTGGTCTCTTTGTTACTGGTAAGTCGGAGCCCATACAGACCTGGGTTGGAGACCTGATCAAGCTTGCCGACAAGGACAAGGTTGAGATCTCCAAGATCGACGGATATGGCGGCGCAGGATTGCTGGTCGCTATTGTCAGTCTGGACAAAGGGCAAAACGTCAGTGAGATCACTGGCGGCATCTGAGGGGTTTTAATTCTCCCGCAAAGAGCGGGCTCAATCCGGGCGCCGGCATCGACCATCCGGATGCAATCCAAAAAGGAGGCCAATGGCCACGATCACAATGAAGGAGCTGCTCGAAGCTGGAGTTCACTTCGGGCATCAGACCAAGCGCTGGAACCCCAAGATGAAGGAATACATCTTCGGCGAGCGCAACGGTATCTACATCATCGACCTGCAAAAGACGCTCAAGCTCTTCAAGGACGCGTCGAAGTTTGTCACCGAGCTTTGCGCCAGCGGCAAGACGATTCTCTTCGTCGGAACCAAGCGCCAGGCTCAGGAAGCAGTGGCCGAGGAGGCCAACCGCGCCGGGATGCCTTACATTAACCAGCGCTGGCTGGGCGGGCTTCTGACCAACTGGGTGACAG
Source organism: Occallatibacter sp. (assembly GCA_049522255.1). Taxonomy (GTDB): domain Bacteria; phylum Acidobacteriota; class Terriglobia; order Terriglobales; family Acidobacteriaceae; genus Telmatobacter. The sequence continues at coordinate 42,336 of JBEKOA010000009.1, read as the reverse complement.
TGCAGAAGTCGGTCAAGCGCCTTCAGGAACTGGATGAGATGGCCACGGACGGCCGCTATGAGCTGCTGACCAAGAAGGAAGTGATCAAGCTGGAGCGGGAGCGCAAGCACCTCCAGGCCAACCTGGCCGGCATCAAGTCGATGAAGCGGCTGCCCGATGCGCTCTTCATCGTCGACTCGAACAACGAGGCGATCGCCGTCAAGGAAGCTCGCAAACTGGGCATCCCCGTTGTCGCAGTGGTCGATACCAATTGTGATCCGACGGTGGTCGACTATGTGATTCCGGGTAACGACGACGCGCTGCGCGCCATTCGCCTCTTCACCTCCAAGATTGCCGACTCGGCGGCCGAGGGAGTGAACATGGTTGGCGACAAGGCCTTCCAGGAGGAGCAGCCCGAGCCCGTTGCGGCAGCCGCAGAGGCCGCGCCTGTCGAGGAAGTGGACCTGGAAGCGGCTCTTGGCGGCGGCATTCGCAAGGCGCCCGCCGTGGTTGCGGCGCTGGATGAGGCCGAGGTGGCCGAGGGCGCTTTTTAATCTGAACAGTTGTCAGTTTTCAGTTGTCAGTAATGACGAAACTGGCAAGACGGTGGCCGGTTTAGGTCGGGCTTGTCTCTGACAACTGAAAGCTGATAACTGACTACTGATAACTTGGAAAAGAGAGACAATGACAGTGAGCGAAAAGATTGATGCCAAGCAGGTAAAAGAACTTCGGGAAAAATCCGGCGCGCCCATGGGCGACTGCCTCAAGGCCTTGCAGGAGGCCAAGGGAAACATCGAGGATGCTTTTGTCGTGCTGCGCAAGCGCGGCATGGCCTCGGCGCAGAAGAAGGCCGCGCGTACCACCAACGAGGGCGCCGTGGGCACCTACATCCACGCCGGCGGCAAGATCGGCGTCCTGCTCGAACTGAACTGCGAGAGCGACTTCGTGGCCCGCACTGAGGACTTCCAGGGGTTGCTGAAGGACATCGCAATGCACATCGCGGCCTCCGACCCGCGCTATGTGAAGCCCGAGGACGTAACCGCGGCCGACATGGAGCGCGAGAAGGAGATCTATCGCGCCCAGGCTGCCGCCACCGGCAAGCCCGCCCCGGTGATCGAGAAGATCGTCGAGGGCAAGATGGCCAAGTTCTATGAGGAGGTTTGCCTGTTGGAGCAGCCCTTCATCAAGGACCAGACAGTTAGCATCAAGGAACTGATCGCGCAGAAGGTCGGCAAGCTGGGCGAAAACATCACCGTGCGCCGCTTCGCGCGCTTCAAGGTTGGCGCCCCTGACTGGACTGTGGCCACCACCAAGCCTGTTGAAGCAGCGGCCGAGTAACGCGGGCCAGCAGTTGGAATAGGCAAGGCCCAGGACGCAAATCCTGGGCCTTTTTGCGCGTTCAAGATCGAACGCTTGGCCCAGGGTATGCGGAGACTTAAAAATAAATTGTCTCTTTAACCCATATTGTCTTATAATGCGAGATTGTTGGATCCCCGGCCAGAATGACCGTTGCGGGAGGAAAAGAAATGCCCCGCGCAGCGCTGACACTTTATGGCTATATCCAACGTTCCGGACCCTTCGCCATACCATCCGGAACGCTCGGGCCCCTCGGCGAATCAGCTTCAGGCGTCTTTGAATCAATGGAAACCAGGAGCCATGAGTAGAAAGATGGGTTTGCGAGGCGAATGATGAAGAGAGTCCAGCGTTGGATCCCGATGGCAATCACCCTTGTGGCGACGATGGCCGCGCCACTGCGGGCCGACGAGCTTATCTTGAATGGCGGCTTCGAGAACGGCACATACACCGCCACTGTAACCGACAACAGCCAAACCCCGCCCACAGTTTCCAGCTCCACGGTCCCCGTAGGGTGGACTCCGAATTACGCTTTTGTCATGAATCCCGGTTCCAACGCGGTCTCGACGGCCGACTTCTTCGACGGGAGCTATGCTCTTTCGATCGGGAACCCCGACGGCCAACTATTTGCGGCCGTAAGCCAGACCTTCGCCGATCTCGCAGGGGCCACCTACACGGGCAGCTTCTGGGCAGTCGACGGAGGGGCCGGCAGCGACGGGTTAGCTTACCTTGGTCTCTCAGTCGACGGCGTCCCGCTGGTCAATCCGAACCAATCTGACAACGTTTGGACCCAGTTCACCTTCACCTTCACGGGGACGGGTTTGGACACATTGAACATCGGGGCGCAGACCAGCTCTTCCGAATGGTACGTAGACGATGTTTCGGTCATGGGTCCGGCCGCGCCCACTCCTGAACCATCCAGCCTGTTCTTGATGGGCAGCGGTCTGTTGGCCTTGGCCGCCGTGATGCGCGGCAAGACCGCCAAACGCCGCTAGTATCTCCAGTTGGTTAGGCTAAGCCTGTTTTTCATTGAGGGCCCAGGGCGCAAACCCTGGGCCTTCTTGCGTTAAATCCACCTCGGTTGACCTCAAGAACCGGTAAGATGAAGAAGATTTTGGAGCGGAGAAAGGTTTGGAATGAAGCGCAGAGAGCTACTGAAGCCAGTCCTGGGAGCCGCTGTTCTCTCTCTCGTTTCACGAGCCTTCGCCTCTCTTGGCCAAGCGGAGACGGCGCCGCCAAGCGCCCAGGAGAAGAATCGTATGAGTGAATCCATCAGGAGCAAGCCTGAGATTGCGATGTTGATCTACCCCGGTCTCAATTTTCTTGATCTCACCGGACCTCACGCGGTGTTGGCTCGGGCGGCAAACGTTCACTTGGTTTGGAAGAATCTCGACCTGCTGACGGTAGATACGGGAATCTCCGTAAAGCCGACAACCAGATTTGAAGATTGTCCCAGGAATGTCGACGTGCTTATGGTCGGCGGAGGGCCCGGCGTTGCGGATGTGATGCAAGATCGGGAGTGCATGGAATTCATTCGGGACCGGGGTTCTGCGGCAAAGTTCGTGACCTCTGTGTGCAATGGCTCTATCCTGCTGGGAGCGGCGGGTCTCCTGCGCGGATACAAAGCAACCTCACACTGGGCCTTCCGGGATTTATTGCCGTTATTCGGCGCGATTCCTGTGAATCAGCGGGTCGTGACCGACCGCAACCGCATCACGGGAGGGGGAGTAACAGCCGGAATCGACTTCGGGCTGACGCTGCTCTCGGTCCTGCTCGGAGAAGATCTTGCAAAGGCTACACAACTTGGAATCGAATACAATCCACAGCCTCCATTCGACACCGGAACCCCTGAGAAAGCAGGTCCTCAAATCACTCAAGCAGTGCTTGCTAAAATAGGGCCACGGTTGGAGAAGGTCAGAGATCTTGCCCGTAAAATGAACATTCAATAGCGGCGCCTGGCCCAATCGCGATTCGACGAGTAAGTGCGCCGAGCCGGTATGCGATACTCAAAAAAGCATGTATAAACGGATCGTTCTCAAGTTGTCTGGTGAGGTGCTGGCCGGGCCGCGCGGCTTCGGCCTGGATGCAGGCAAGGTCGCCGAGATTACCGGCGAGATCGTCGATGTCCACGCGCTGGGCGTCGAGATAGGCGTCGTCGTCGGCGGAGGAAACTTCTTTCGCGGCGTTGCCGAGCAGGCCAAAGAGATGGACCGGGTGGCTGCCGACAACATGGGCATGCTGTCGACGATTATCAACGCCATCGCCATGCAAGATGCTCTGGAGCAGCGCGGCGTTCCCTGTCGTGTGATGACCGCCGTCTTCATGAATCAGGTTGCCGAGCCCTACATTCGCCGCCGCGCCGTGCGCCATCTCGAAAAAGGCCGCGTGGTGATCTTCGCCGCCGGCATCGGCAACCCCTTCTTCTCTACAGACACCGCGGCCAGTTTACGCGCAATGGAGATCAAGGCCGATGTGCTCTTGAAGGCCACCAAGGTGGACGGCGTCTACAACGCCGACCCTGTGCTGGTAAAGGACGCGGTCAAATACGACGAGATCACCTACATGGAGATCCTGCGCCAGGGGCTCAAGGTGATGGATCTGACCGCCGTGAGCCTGTGCAAAGACAACAACCTGCCCATGGTCATCTTCAGCATGAACCAGCCGGGGAATATCCGGCGGGTAGTCATGGGCGAAAAGGTCGGATCGCTGGTGACGGCTTAGAAGCAGCACACAGCCCACGGCAGACAGCCTCAGTTCTCAGTTGCCAGTTTTTCGACTGTCCGCTGTAAGCTTCCAGCTGTCAGCTATACACGCCTGGAGGCGTCTAACAGCGAGTGGAGACCGGCAAACCAGCAAAGCTGAATGCATTGACGGGTTTGCGCTGCTTCGCGGCCATCAACATCGTCCTCTTTCATTTCTCCAATCCAAACTGGTTTGGCTGGCTGGCGCCAGTGGTCAACGCCGGCTATGTCTCGGTGAGCTACTTCATCCTGCTCTCGGGATTTGTGCTCGGCTATAACTACAATGCCCGTGCAAGGGCCGGGGAACTCGACCGTGTGCGCTTCTATAAGGCGCGCTTCACGCGAATCTATCCCATCTACCTGCTTAGCCTCATCCTGAGCGTCGGCACGCTGGCCAGGGAATATGGAAGCCATACCCATGCCATGTTCTGGACCGGCGTTGCGCTTACGCCGCTGCTTCTGCAGGGGTTTATTCCGGCCATCGCCACCTTCATGAACACTCCGGCTTGGACCATGTCGGCCGAGGCATTCTACTACGTGATCTTTCCCTGGCTGGCCCGCTGGAAGCGGCCCGAACGCGTGGCGCCGCATCTCGGGAAGATGGCCGGCATCTGGGTGCTCGGGATGATCCCCGGCGCACTCTACATGGCCTTCAATCCTGACGGCATTACGCACCCTGATCGTTGGAGCTACGGCACCTGGCTGTGGGCGCTCAAATACACGCCGTATGCACATCTGGCCAGTTTCATCTTCGGCGTGATGCTGGCTGAGCTGGACGAGATCGTTCCACGCCAGGGCAGGCTGCGCCTCTGGCTGGGACTGGGCGGCTTTGCCGGCATCTACGGCCTGCTGAATCTCGGGCCGCTCGTTCCCTATGCCATCATGCACGACGGCCTGCTGATGCCGCTCTTCGCCTGTATCGTGCTCGGGCTGGCAGGGGAGAATCGGCTCTCGCAGGTTCTGGGTGTCCGCCCGCTGGTCTTTGTGGGCGAGGCCAGCTACTGCCTTTACCTGCTTCATTTCTCTCTGTGGCACCTGATCCACGACTCGCACATCCTTGACATGCTCAACCTCAGCCGCTTTGACCCCTGGATCAGCTATGTCGTGCTGATTGGGCTGGCGCTACTGGCGCTCCACTTCATCGAGAAGCCGGCTCAACGCCAACTGCGCAAGTGGATGAGCGCGTAAGATTGCTTCGCTCCCTCGCTGGATACGCAGGCAAAACCCGGGGATTGCTTGCTTTGACAAAGCCGACCGGGACTGCCAGAATATGGGCATCAGAATTGGGCCTTTTTGGAACGCGGGCGCGGCTCCTGCGCTGTTTGAACGACTTCCCAGGGCAGCTTTGATCCGAGCATTGTTCGAGGAGTCTCGATTTTTCTGAAGCTGAAGACCTGCGAAGTCCCATCTAAATCATGAGCCTTGTCCCGAGGATTGAGCGCCGGTCGCTGCGAATTCATGCCGCATCGGAACTCAATCAATCGTGTTTGCGCCAAATGGTGGGGGCTGCGAGGCGCAACGATATAAGGCACTCATAGGGGGGGACTATGGGAACGATAGTTACGCTCGCGGTTCGCAGCGCTTCGGGGAAACCAGCGTTCACGGCTCCCGAAATTGCCGAGCGAGCGGTGATGATGTGCTCTTCCACGCTGTTCACAGGCCTGACCCGGCGCGAGTGTGAAGAGATTGCCACGCATGCCCAGGCTCAAACCTTCGAGAACGACCAGATCCTTTACATGGAAGGGCAGACCGCTCGCAACCTGGCTCTGATTTTCTCTGGAAGCGTCAAGCTCTCCCGCCTGGGTCCCAATGGAAATGAGGTCATTCTTTGGATGGCCAAACCGGGCGACACGATCGGCGTGCTGGCAGATTCTTTGACGCGCAGCCACACCTGTTCTGCCCGCGCGATGGAACCCAGCAAACTGCTGGTCTGGGATTTCGGCAGATTGCAAAGGTTCCTTGAGGAGTATCCGCAGATCAGAGTCAACATCGGCGCAATCCTCTCCAACCGGCTCAACGAATTGGAGGAGCGCTTCCGAGAGGTCGCCACTGAAAAGGTCGACAAGCGTGTTGCGATGGCGATTCTGAGGATGGCTAAGCAGATCGGCAAGCCCGCCCACGGGGGAATCGAAGTGCCCCTCACGCGTGAGGAACTGGCACAGATGACAGGCACAACCCTCTTCAGTATCAGCCGACTGCTCTCCAAGTGGGGAGAAGAAGGCTTCGTTCTGCCCCGCAGAGAAGCGGTTGTGGTGCTCGACGCCAAACGTCTCGGAAAAGCCGGCAGCCGCGGAGCCTAGAACCAGTTCTTTTTGCAACCGCAGCGCGAGGGAACGGTTTCCATCATCGTCTGCGAGCGCCTCAGAGTTCAAAGTTGGAAGATCGGCATATTCATGCAAGATGCTGAAACCCTGGTAAATGAGAGTTGGCTCGGCGCAGCATCGCCTAAGAGCCATTTGTCTGCTCTTGTTGCGATCGCAAGCAAGCTTAATCCGTCCCATAGGCTGCTATTCACAAGCATTCCTCACGAAACATCTGTGAACCGCCGGAACGGAATTGACTACTACGATGAGATCACCGCGCAGATAGCCAAGGTTGGCGCCGTTTTGAATGAGAGACAGCCCGTCCACTTGAGGAATCTGGGTTGCGATTGCGGTGCCGATTTTGCCCCGATCGCGTATCTGCTTTCCCGATACCGGGAAAACATGGTGCTTGTGTGGTTCGACGCGCATGCAGATCTCAATACGCCCTCATCACATACCGGAGGTTCTCCCTCTGGGCATTTTCACGGAATGGTTCTGCGGGCATTGACGGGTCATTACGCTTTCGAATTATCTCGCCAATTGAGCCCGCCAATCTTGCCTTCACAAATCATTCTGGCCGGGGTGCGTGAACTCGACCCCGAAGAACGGGACTACATTGCAGAAGAGGCAGTAACTCTCGTTTCGCCAGAAGACCTGGGACAACGCTCCTGGCTTGCGGCTCTCGATACTACCGCCGTACGGGGCATCGCCAACGCATACATTCATATCGACTTTGACGTTCTCGACCCAGAGGACTTCCCTTGGGTTGGATCTCCCGCACAAGGCGGAATCTCTGTTGAGACCTTACATCAGGCGATCGCACAGGTATGCGACCGCTTTCACGTGCTCGGCGTCTCAGCCGTCGAAGTCAATGCAGAGGGAGAGGATGCGATACGGGCCGCGAACATCGTTTTAGATGTTCTCCAGTTGGTGTAAAGGCTTGATCCCATTGCGCAGATTCTTCTCAACTTGACGATTTTGCACCTGTCGAACGAGTCAGGGATGCCCGCCCAGTCCTATGAACTTGCAAAATCGCAACGAAATTTATAGCGCCAATGCTTTAGATATTGAGTGTGGCTCCCCCTTTTATGCACCCCAGCGATTGACGCCCGTCGCTGAGGTGCACGGCTAGAGCAAAACCAGGGAAGCTGTAGCCTGATTTGCATCATTGAAGGCCGCCACTCTCCTCACCCAGGTATCCAAGGCCTGTCGCTGGGGACCCCGATCTGTCGGTCAAGTCGGCTTGAATCCATCGTTCCGAGACATATCATCCATGGTTTCGCTGTGGCCTCGGTCTGGCCCAGGCCACTTTTCCGTCTTTACTCCTCGACAAACGCCAAGAAGCTATGCGGAGCCACCTCGATGTGAAACTCCGTCCGATCGGCTTGCGGCGGCCGCCTGCGCGCGATGCTTGTGGCTGTGCTCGTGGCTTTTGCCGTCTCCGAGGAGGCTTTACTGCCCTGGACCACCTCGCCAGTAGCCAGATTGCGCAGATGCGTCGCCGTTCCAAGAGTGTACACAGTCACCAGCACGGGCGCATCCCGGTACGACTCCACGACAAAGCTATGGTTGTCATAAGCGAAGAGGCTTACCAGGCTCGGCGCGTCAATTTGAATCCTGAAATCGCGCAGCAGATACTCCCTTATCGCGGTGAGTGCCGGTTGCGGCAGCGCATACAGATCGGTAGGGTCCTCCGGGATCGTCAGTACGTACAGGATGCCCTTCGAGTAGCGATCCATGATCAGCAGCGGCGCGCCCCGTCCGTTGGCGGTGCCGCGCACCACGGGCCATGCGTCGTTGGTCTGAAAGTCGATCTCGGGAACCAGGATCTCCGCTGTTGATCCCAGGCTCGTCCCCCCGCCCGCGCCGAATGCGCCCCAGTACTCTGTCGTCTTAAGCACGTTGCCGGTTGCGTGCAACTCGACAATCTGCTCGATTCCTTTGTCTTCGAGCGCCCGCAACAGTCCGGAGGTGATGATGACGTTGCCGCCCTTCACCAGATGCGCCTTGATCTTGCCCACAATCTCCGGATCGGATTTCGCGGACTCAGTTAGCAGAACTGTCTTCGCATCAACCGGGAACTCGGGATGAAGATCGATGGGAATGCCGATCATCCCCAGATAGTTGTGCAGAAAATCTTCACCTGAGTTATCGGGTGCGGTTTGGTAGGGCTTATAGCTGGCGATGCCGATGGGTGTGCCCAGCTTGCCCACCACCGCATTCACCGTCGACAGCGAGTAGCCTGCCACGCTGGCATAGTTGACTGGCCCCGTTGAGGCTGCGCGCCATTTCTCCAATCCAGCCACATTGAAGCTGGTCTCGAGCCCTGACCAACCCTTGCGATCCCCCAACTCGGCCGGCTTCACCAGATTCGACCACTGGAAGAGCATGATCTCCGGGGCCTTGGCCAGCATGGTATCCCACAACTGCTCGGCGTAGCGGTCAAGGTAGCGCGTATCAAAGGTGTCGACCCAGCCGCCGCCATTGCGTCCTGGGGCGATGTTGTCGAAGTAGCGGACGATCTGGTAGCTCTCATACTGCTGCAGGTGCTGGTCGGTGATCACCGGATCGCGCGTCTCGGTGCCGGTGTAGATGCCGTCGAAGATCTTCGGCTCCGCGCCCAGATCGTAGCCGTTGGCCTGAAAGTGCTCATACCAGTTGGGAAATTTGATGATCATCTTCACCTTGGGATTGACGGCCTTCGCCGGTCCCACCACCAGGTCGCGCGAAACCTCGTCCATCAGCCCAAGCCGAAACGCTGTCCAGCTTGCCGTGCCTTTGGCCGCGATGTCCGAGTCTCGCTTCGTGTTGTTGAAGAAGAAGTCGTCCAGCACAATCTCGTCGAAGTGGCGCGCTGTCAGTTCTGAGACGTTCTTTACATAAGCACGGGAGTTGGGGTCAGTGTATGAAAACGAGACAAACTGGCCTGCCTCAACCGTCTCCGAGCCGGCCGTATCCCCGCCTGCCGCGAAGGCGATGCCCCCTGCTACCTGGACCCCGCGCGAGATGAAGAAGCTCTTCACCGTCTCCAGCAGCGCATCGTCGGCCAGAACCCCGCTGCGGTAGCTCTCGATGTAGACCTTGTCCACCTTGATCTGGCTGCTGATCTGCTCCCACGAACTCTGAAGGTATGCCGGATCTTTCATGCGCTCGACCACCGCCACTGGAATATAGATGGCGACGCGGAAGTTGTCGTGGGCCGGAACAGAAACAGGCCCCGGAGTCTGGGCCGAAAACGGAGCGGTCATCGAGAGGCAGGTGAAGACAAGAATCAAGAAAGGCATCAGTCGAATCCGGAAAGGCACGCTTGAATCTCCTTGGAGTTTGCGGCGGAGGTGGGATGCCGCAATGAATGAGTAGTTAATTGCCGAATCGGAGGCGCATTGCGCCGGCCGGCTTTTCGCAGGCCGGAGTCAGTATAAGCGCGCGAGCCTCGTGAATAAAACATTCATGCTGCGATCGAACGGCGCACCACAAAAAGCCCAGCCGCTGAGGCTGGGCTCGATCAGTGCGAAGGATGCCTTCCTTACGGGGTCACCACCTGTGTTGCATGGTTGCCATGCGGAATGCAAACGATTGCGGTGGGATTTGCGCCCGTAGGGTAGGGTGTGGCCTGGGTGGGAGACATCGCGCCTGAGGCCGGATTCAGCCGGAAGCCGGAGACAGAGTCGCCCAGGTGATTGGCGGTGTAGACAAACCGGCCCAGCGCCGGATCCACCGTGATGGCCACCGGTTGCGTATCAGTGGAGTTGAAAGGACTGCCGACAACGTTCACCACCCCGGTTGGATTCCCGGTGGCTTGGACGATGGAGTAGGCCGAGACCGTGGAATCCAGCGCGTTGGTGACATAGATGTAGTAGCCGCGCGGGTCGATGACGATGGCGTTCGGTTCGTTGCCGGTTTTGAAGGGACCGGCGGTCATGAAGGCCAGGTTGCTGCCGTCCAGAACTGTATAGCCGATCAGTTCGTTGGAGGCGTAGTCGGTGACATAGACGAACCGGTCGGTGGGATCGGAGGCGATGGCCGTCGGCTTGACGCCGGCCTGCCAAGGGCTGTTCGTGATCGCTGTCAATGCCCCACCCGAACCGATGGTGAATCCGAAGACCCAGCCGGGATTTGCATTGCTGGTCGTGTTGCCCCCGGGATTGTAGGCCGATTGGTCGTAAGCCGAAACGTAGACGGCGTCGCCCAGGATGTTGCTCCCGTTGTTGGCCAGCACGGTCACGCCGGTGGGAACGATGGTGTCATTCGTGTAGCCGGGTACAGTAAGTGGAACACTATATGCCACCGACCCGATTGCGCCCGAGGAAAGGGTGTATTCATTGAGCTCTGCCTGCGCGGGGCCGCCACTTGTTAGAGCATTCCCGATTGCGGCCGCATATAGGTAGGTTCCTGCAGTGTTGGCTGCAATTGCAACTGGGTTAGCGCTGGCCGATTCTTTCTGCGTTAGCACGCCGTTGAGCCCGATGGCGTAGTGGACGATCGAATTGTTTCCTGCATTTGCGAGATAGAGATTCGCATAGTCGGAGGAGGTGGTCATGGCTACCGGAGAGCTGACGCCTGCGGTGACCCTGGGTGCGCCGGCGCGCAGCGCTCCTGACTGGGAGTCCACGGCGAAAGTGTCGATGCCCGAAGAGCTGGCCACGAAAACATAATCGATGGTTGTGAGCGAGCAGGCAGTCAAGAGGGTGGCCACCAGAAGGCCGATGGAAAGGACCGGAATGAGCTGCCTCAATATGCTGAACTTCATGCGCTTCCTTCGTCGTGGGCCTGTCAGATGCGAGCCCAGATAAAACCGTTTAGGTTGCCCCGTATGGATTGTAAAAGTCCGGTACGGGGTGTTGCTAGAGTGTGTGGCAACCGCACTGCCGCTAAGATGCCTTGTGCGGAATGGCGACTACCGCCGTCGGCTCGGCGTTGGACACGTAGGGAGAGTGTTGTGCATTGACAAGCGTTCCCGTGGAGGTGTCCAGCTCAAAGTCGGAGATGTTGCTGCCCAGAAAGTTGACGGTGAAAAGGAAGTGGTCTGTCGATGGGTCGATGCCGATGGCCACCGGCTGAATGCCTGCTGCGTATGTAACTGGAGTCGCGGAGCCTCCCAGGAGTTCCAGGCTTCCGCTCGATGAAATGGAGTAGGCCTCCACGGTGCCGTCCAGCGCGTTGGCTACGTAAACGTAAGGGTACTTGGGGTCGGCCACGATCGCCGAGGGTTGATTGCCGGTCGGAGTGTCGCTGATCTTGGTCAGTATCCCGGATGGGATCGAGTAACTGACCACAATGCCGTTGGTGGAATCGGTCACGTAAACGTAGCTGCTGGTGGAATCGCTGGCGATGGCCGAGGGACGAATGCCAAGTCCCCGATCACCAACTCCCATGTCATGTGGTACGCCGCCATTGAGGGGCGTGAGGGTGCCGCCGGAGCCTACGGAAAAACCAAAAACATAGCCGACGTTCGGCGTCACAGAGGAGTCATATGCTGCGACATAGAGATACGCGCCCGAACTCAACACGTTGATCGCAGTTGGCACAATCACATCGGCCGGGCTGCCGGGCAGGGTCAGCGGCCAATAGTCAGCGCCTGCGCTCGTATTGGTAACCGGAGTACCCGGTGCGCCACCTGGCGTTGCATTAGAGCCGGTACCCGAGGCGGGCAGGATGGGAAAAACGGCCACCGAACCCGAGCACGGGTCCGCATTGGAACAGGAAGGAAGCGGCTGAAAGGTGTCCACGACAAACAGATTTGACCCGCTCACAGCAGCGGCGAGCGGAAAAATCCCTGGAGTATTCACCGTGTTCTGCGGATAGATCTTCCCATCGGGACCAATTGCAAATTGAACGATGGTGTTGTCGTCCTGGTTGACCACGTAAAGATTCAGGTTGTCCGCTGAAACGGCCTCAGCCACCGGGTTGCGTCCGCCGGAGGGGAAGGGCGAGGTAATAATCTGACGCATAAAGCCGGAGACCGAGTTGATCTCGAAGACGTCGATTTCGCCGTAGCTGTTTGCGCCCGCGGCCTTGGCGCTGGCCACGTAAACGAAATCCGTGGTGGTCGTGCTGCACGCGGTCACAACTCCGGCCGCCAGAAGGCTAGCCGCGCAGACCAGCAGCAACTGGCTCGATTTGTTCAACTTCATGCGCATCTTTCGTCAGCCCGCCACAACCTCTGGCGCGCAAAAATCGGGTTTGGAATCGAACCCCAGGCTACGGATGGAATCGTGCCCGGCATTCGGCTGCGTTCTTTTCAAGACTGCGGATCGCTCGTGCCTCGCTCTTGTCTGAAGTGGAGGCAAGCGGCCACCACCCGAGACACAACTGCATCGGGCGATGATCCTAGTTCGTGCGCCCATCTACCAGGCACCAGGTTGCCGGCCCGGCCAGGCTATAACTGTTCGGCGCCTTGGTCGCATCCGAAAGCGGCCTGAGGCCGCCGGACTCGTCGTTCACCTGCGACCCGGTTACAGTTGAATCGTTGAAGTTGGCCGTATAGAAGAACTGATTTGAAGGATCCTGCACCAGGCATTGCGGGCCGGCTCCGGTGCCGTAGGTTCCTATCTCAGTCGCTGGATTCGAACCATTGAGGACGTAGCCGGCAATGCCGCTCTGTGGAAAGTTCTGCGTGTTGAGTCCCTGATTGGCTACGTAGAGCCATTTACCGGCTGGCTGCCCCACTACCAGATAGATGGGATTGGACAGGTTGATGTCGTCGGGGATCACTCCGCTGGGCGCGGCTACCAGAGCGCCGGAGCTGAGCGAGAAGGGCAGAATCTGGCTGGGCGACGTGTTTGTGGTGCCGTTGACCGTGACAGAAATCGGCTCGTTGTCCAGCACGTAGAGCAATGCGCCGGCGTTCACGATGGCCGTAGCCTGGGACACATTGCCGATCGAGTCGGAACTGTTTACGGTTACCGTCAACTGCCCGCTCGTCGATGTGTACTGGTATGGGAAGACCGAGTCGCCAGTCGCCGGAGTGCCGTTCAACGTGAGCAGCGTTGAGCCGTACAGTACAAAGTCGATCGGATCGGAGGGAACCGGGAAGTAGGGCAGCGCAGCGCCGCTGGCCGAGGTTACCTGGGCGTTCACCACCAGTTGCAGCCGCCCCGTGACGGCATTCACCTGAAACGCGGTAATGTCGCCGCAGGTAATCGCCCCGGTGAGGGCGTCGCCGCAATTGGGGTTGTTTGTGGCCGCTATAGGATTGCTGTTTGTCGAGGCGGGGTCAGGAGAATCGTGGTCCAAAACATAAAGATAGCTGCCCGTGCCGTCGGCGATCATCCGGACCGGGTTGACTCCCTGGGTGTAGAAAGTCTGCTGCGGCGTGAGCGTCCCATTCGCGCCCACAAGGAATTGTGTGATGTTGGAGTTGGCGCAGGGATACTCCGTGGTGCATATCGAACTGCCCGCGGGGTTGGTGCTGACGCCCCGGTTTAGAACATAGAGAAAGCGGCTGCTGCTGAGCAGCACCGCGCGTACCGGGTTGGCGCCGCCCGAAGGAACTGGAGGATTCAATCCGTTGACCGGCGTCAGCTTGCCCGTATTGTGATCGATCTTGAATCCGGCCACATACCCGTTGCCGTTGGACCCGGACGTCACTGTTCCCGTCACATACAAATAGCCGACAGTATAGCTCTGAACGCAAGACGTAATGCTTAAAATAACGCCAGCCGAGAGGGCGCCGATCAGAAAAGCCTTGCCGAATTTCATCAACTTCATGCGATTCCTTCATCCTGGTCCGGCGTGCGCCGCCAAGTTTGCTAGTTCCACAGCAGAGCTGGGTTGGGACGGGTCCCTGTTGCATTGTAAAAGCCGAGGGCAGGTTGTGCCTAGTTTTGGCTGGAGAGAGTTGAAAACAGCGCATTTTTCCCACTCTCCCCGCGTCGTGCGAGGCGGAGATTGCCGCATCTCCGGCTGACCGGCCATTTTCGCGGGCGCTCTCGATTTGGACGCCCCGAGGATGCCAATCGTCATCCCGCGGAAGCCGGAAAAGTGCCGGCACAGGCAGATCCTTGCAGCATGGCCGGTGCTGGCAACCCCGTGCCCTTTCGCCGGCACGGTCAGCCATCTCTGTAACCCAGAATTCATAGAGCTTTCACGCGTTATTCATTCACGCCCCGCCGGGATATGTGATTTTATGGCTCGGAGGAACACCCGTGAAAACTTCCCCTGTCACGACAGTTCTGTTCTTTGCTCTTGCGTTTGTATCGCCCGCATGCCTGGTAGCCCAGCACGACCCCCACAATGGCGATACCCACCGTTTCCAATTCCAGCCGGGCACTCTGGTGCTCAGTCGCAGCAACTATGAGGGAACGGCCTCGACAGTCATCACCGGCGAGGCGCTTCCGTTTGGGTGCCTTGGAGGCTCAACTGGCCTTACCGTCGATGTGTCATTAATCGCTGGCGGCACGGTAGGTGTTGCGGTCCCCTGCGGCATCGCAACCGACAATGGCGAGTATCCAAACATCTTCGACACCCACAACGTCTGGAACAACGCCAACTCCGACGGCAGCTTCGGCGTCACTTCACCGATCTTCCTCGACGATCTGACGACGGACGGCTTTCCGCTCGGTACTCTCCCCATCCCCGACGATCAGATTGTGACAAGTTTCAGCTCGAAGTCGGAGCTGGCCCTGAACCGCTCGGTCGACGGTCGATCCATCACCTTCATGGGGTACAGGGGTGGCGTAGGTTGTGGAGGCTCGGCGGTCTCTCCCACTCGGCCAAATCTCCTCGATACATCGGCTTCCAATACGCCCGGCGTTTGCGATCCGACAAATCCGGTGATCTCAACGTTTTTGAGCGATCCGGTCGTGCCCGCCGCATATTACCGCGCGGTCGCAGAAGTGGATGGAGACGGCCACATCAGCTTCACCGATGGAAACGCCTACAGCGGCGATAACGGCCGCGCGGCGATCAAGGGCGGCAATGACCTCTACTACATGGTAGGCAACGACAACTCCGGCAACCTGTCAAAGAAACAGATGACGACCACCTTCGATGGGGTCGATCTGGCTAACGCGACAGGCGCTGAATTGCTCTTCCCAGGTCAGACCCCACCCACTTCGCCCGACATCGACATGATTGGCCGCCTCCTGTTCACGGGCGACAAGCCCGGCAAAGACACCAACTTCCGCGGCCTGACTATCTTCGATAACACCCTCTACGTCAGCAAGGGCAGCGGCGGCAACGGGATCAACACCGTCTATCAAGTGGGTAGCGCCGGCACGCTGCCGACAGGCACCGCTGCCGAACTCGCGACGGTGCCGATCACAATTCTGCCGGGATTCCCCAACACAGCGGCGAGCACCTCCACTGCGTTTCCCTTCGGCATCTGGTTTGCCGACGCCAATACGCTCTACGTTTGCGACGAGGGCGATGGAACGCTTGTTTCGCCACCAGTCAATGGCAACGTGGCAGACGCCCAATCGCTGGCCACCGCAGGACTGCAAAAGTGGAGTCTGATCGACGGCACATGGGTGCTCCAATACGTCCTGCAAGACGGATTGAATATCGGCGTGCCGTACAGCATCCCATGGTATCCAGCAGCGATCGATCCGGCGACAGGCGGCTGCCGCAACATCACGGGCCGTCACAACGGCGACGGAACCGTCACCATCTTCGCCATCACATCGACGATCAGCGCCAATGGCGATACCGGAGCCGACCCCAACAAGCTGGTGAAGATCACCGATCGCATCAGCGATACAACCTTGCCGACCGGACCCGGGCGCCTGGGTCATTTCACAACCATTCGCAGTGCCAGAGCTCGTGAGGTCTTCCGGGGAGTCGCATTTGCTCCCGAGGATCACGATGACTGGTAAGTAGCAAGAGCTGGAAACCAGGCCGGAGCCGTGACGTTGTCACGGCTCCGGCTTTTGCTCACCCGCTGGTTTCCCTTTTTTCTCTCACGGATTGCTGGGCGTATCGGGCGTGCCTGCGGGCGCCGCAAACGACAAACCCAGAAAGTTCTTGACGTCCAGTGTGCTGTTGCCGAGAACCTCGCTATACGCCTGCCCCGGCTTCACCGCATAGAAGTTATTGTTTCCTTCAATCTCCCGATGGAAAAACCTGAGCGCCTTTGGTGCGTTGACGCCGCCGGCCAGGGTCTGCGTTGCCGACAGCGCGTAGATCAGCGGATTGACATTGCCCAGGCGGCCTCCATTCCGCTCGACGGCCAGCGCCAGCACACCGGCAATCTCCGGAGACGACGAGCTGGTCCCGATCACCAGGTCCGGCGACCCGCCAACCCACACGATCGCAGCGCTGCGCGGAAGATCCAGGCAATTCTGTGCGGTGAGATCCGCATCTCCAGGGCAACCGCCCATCATCAATGAAACATCCGGCACCGAGCGCTGGCGATTGCTTCCCGTATCCACCAGAAACTGATAAGACGGTTTTGAAAAAATCTGGCTGAATCCGCCGCCTGAGCCCCAGGTGTTGTTATCCACGGTGACCGTCGTTGTAGCACTGATCTGGAACTGTGCCGGCAACCGCGGGTCGAAGTCTGCGTTCTCCGTCTCGTATGTCGCGTCGTTCACACCTGGCGTCGCCGTGGTCGACAGGTTCGTACCGCCTACTCCGGTGACGTTCGGATCGGCCGCCGGGTTCTCCACTCCGGGAACGAAAGACGTGCCATCTGTGGGATTGTTGGCAAAGGCCGCCGATACGCAAGGTACGGCGCCGTCGTCGCCTGAGCTGGCTACAAACGTGATGCCCTGCGCGTTGCCCTGCTGGAAGAGCGCGTGAAAGGTCCTCAAAATGCCGGTGAAGTCGACACCGCCGTTATAGGCCGCCGTAAAATCCAACTCGCATTCTCCAAACGATGAACTTACGACATCGACCTCATTGTCCTCGTCCACCGCCGCATAGGCGTCCGTGACGGAAGCATCGGTAAGATCGGGGGTGTTGTAGAGCGTCTCGCGCGCGCCGGGAGCGGTTCCCAACGACATTTGGGTATCGAGAGATGCCTCCGCCGCGGCGCTGGTGGTTGGATCGAATGCGCCGCTGCCGCCATCGACCAGGCGAATCTTTACCGTCGGAACCGGCAAGTTGGAATTCGCCGAATAGTCCTGAATCAGCAAGTCTCCCCCGCCCAGATCAAGCGTCGAGTTGAATGTATCGTCCAGATCGCTCGGGCTGATCACAGAAGACATGACGATGCCGATGTGCGAGCCGACACCGGCGATCTGCTCCGGACGCCGTGAGCCGAACGGCTCGGTCTCCGTCCGGAATGAGGGTAGTTGGTAAGCCTCGTTGAGGTCGTTCGGATAGAAGAAGCTGTCGCTGCTGCTGAGCCGGAAGAGTGGATCGCTGGACACCAGGGGCTGGGCCAGCCTAACAGAATGAACGTGCGCCGCCAGGTGTGGAGTGAACTCTGGAATCACCGCGCCCACCGAGGCCAAAGAGTCGGGCAAGGTCAGATGACGCTCGGCGGCAGCGAATTTGATGCGCCCCTCCTGGGTCCGCACCACTTCGAGGTGAGCTGCAAACAGGCTCTCCACGGCCCGTACTGAGCCTTCAACTTCGAGGTTCTGAGTCCTCTCGCCGACGACCGTAAATCCCGCCGCCTCCAATGCCGACCTTGCCTTGGCCATGTCGGAAATACTGGGACCGAACTGCGCCTTGAACTCGGCCGGAGTCAGCCAGTGATGATAAGTCGGTGATGTCGAATCGGTTTGATCGCGCAACAGTTGTTCCAGAACATCCTGATGCGTCAATGGCAAGTAAACGTTGAAGTGTGTAACCGCGTCTTGATCTGCCGGCCCGATCGTCTCGAAAGGTGTTGCGGCAAATGCAATCTTTGGGGTGAGACTCATTGTCGTCAGTGCGCACAGCACGACGCCCGCTGCAAGAGAATGGATTCTCATTGGCATCCTTTCTTTTCAATTTGCTCTGTCGGTTGGTCAGGGAAAATGCGGAACACTGATTGCCGGTCTTGCCACTCGCGCGTGTCTCCGCAGTGCCGTTAATATAGCTTCTTCAATTCGAGTTTGTACACAGGAAACTCTTCTGATCCGGAACAATATTACAATCTGCTGACATCAAGCGTCCGTTATCTACGGCGAACGCCGGCTCATCTTTCAGTAACCGAAGCCCGTATCCATCTGTTGTCTCCCACTGTCGAGAGCGTGGAAATGAACAATCCCAATCCTCGCCAGCCCTCAAAA
The DNA here is from genome assembly GCA_049522255.1 of Occallatibacter sp. Classification (GTDB taxonomy): domain Bacteria; phylum Acidobacteriota; class Terriglobia; order Terriglobales; family Acidobacteriaceae; genus Telmatobacter. The sequence continues at coordinate 23,799 of JBEKOA010000009.1, read as the reverse complement.
ACCCTCGCCGCACCACAAGTGCATTGCAGATCATTACCACCCAATCGGGCACAATAAAAACTGCGGCCGGCTTCCAAACCCGATTGCTCCGGTCTTTACCCCACCTCAAGGGGTACCCCCCTATTTATATTTCTCAAACCTTGCAGATTAATTCGCGGATGTGGAAATCCTCACCGTAACCACGCCGGTTTAAACCCGAATTTGGCTTGCAATCAGGCGATGCACCCTGCCACACTAGAGGGTGGCTACCCAAACGATCGTCATCCTGGATTTTGGCTCGCAGTACACGCAGCTCATCGCGCGCCGCATTCGCGAACTGAACGTCTTCTCCGTCGTGCTGCCCTGCACGGCCCCAATCGCCGATATACTGGCGCTCCACCCGCTAGGGCTCGTCCTTTCGGGCGGACCGTCGTCGGTCTACGATTCCGACGCCCCGGCCGCCGACCCGAAACTCCTCGAATTGGGCCTGCCGGTGCTGGGCATCTGCTACGGGCTGCACTTCATCGTCCATCATTTGGGCGGCAAGGTCCTCTCCGCGCCCCGTCGCGAATACGGCCACGCAGAGGTCATGATCGAGAACGGCGCATCGCAGCTCTTCGCCGAACTGCCTCCGACTCTCCAGGTCTGGATGAGCCACGGCGACGAAGCTCTTGCGCTACCGCCCGGTTTTCATCGCACTGCCGTTTCAGCCAACGCCCTGGCAGGGTTTGAGAACGTCGAGCGCCGCATATGGGCTGTGCAATTCCACCCCGAGGTGCATCACACCCCGCTGGGTCCGCAGATCATCAAGAACTTCGTGCTGTCAATCTGTGGCGCGCGCGGCGACTGGACCCCGGCGCGCTTCATCGAGTCCACCGTGACTGCAATCCGCGAAAAGGTCGGCAAGGATCACGTCATCTGCGGCCTCTCCGGCGGCGTGGATTCTTCAGTAGCGGCCGTGCTTGTGCACCGAGCCATTGGCGACCAGCTCACTTGCATCTTCGTGAACAATGGCGTCCTGCGCAAAAATGAATTCGAAAACGTCCAGAAGAATCTGCGCGAAAAACTCGGATTGAATATCGTCGCGGTCGACGCGAGCCAGCGATTCCTCTCCAGGCTGGCAGGAGTGACGGAGCCTGAGAAAAAGAGAAAGATCATCGGCGCCGAATTCATTGCAGTCTTCGACGACGAGGCCACACGCATCGCCAAAGAGACGGGAGGTGTTGACTGGCTGGTCCAGGGCACGCTCTATCCCGATGTCATCGAGTCCAGCAGCGTCAAAGGCCCCAGCCAGACCATCAAGAGCCACCACAACGTCGGCGGCCTGCCGCTGGGAATGAGGCTCAAGCTGATCGAGCCCCTGCGCGACTTGTTCAAGGATGAAGTCCGGCGCATCGGCCGCGATCTCCAGATGCCGGACGAGATTCTCGGCCGCCAGCCGTTTCCCGGTCCCGGTCTTGCCGTGCGCATCCTGGGCGAGGTCACGCCGGAGCGCGTCGCGCTGCTCCAGGAGGCAGACGAGATCGTCGTCGCCGAGATCAAGTCCGCTGGCCTCTACTCGTCGATCTGGCAAAGCTTTGCCGTGCTGCTGCCGGTGATGAGCGTAGGCGTGATGGGCGACCAGCGAACCTATGCGTACACCGCCGCCGTCCGCGCCGTGCATTCCGAAGACGGCATGACCGCCGACTGGACTCCGCTGCCCTACGAAGTTCTGAAGCGCATTTCGAGCCGGATTGTGAATGAGGTACGTGGCATCAACCGCGTCGTCTACGACATCACCAGCAAGCCGCCCGGCACCATCGAGTGGGAGTGAGTGCTGGCCGCCCGGGCGCGCGCCTTCGGCGCCTTTCTGGATTGGCTCAAATGGAACCCAGGGAAGATGTGATCGAAGGGGTCGGTTGAAGATCGAAGTTTCCGGTAGATGTGCAATGCATTTTCGGAGATGAAAATGAGCTCTGTTTTTACCGTGGTTGAGCCCGGCTTGTTGACGGTACTCGATGAGCTGCGCCGCCGCGAGCCGATCTTTCATAATGCGGCGTTTGGCACAACAACGGCCGAATTCGAACACTCGACGGCGCCCGACTATTGGGAGGTTGGCGCATCCGGCCGGCGCTACAGCAGGGAATTCATTCTGCGCGAGCTGACGAAAAGCGTCCCTTTTGTCGATGCCGCAGCCGCTGGATGGGAGAGTTCAGAGTTTGGCCTTCGCCGGCTCGGTCCCGAGACATATCTGCTCACTTACACTCTCGATCAATCTGGACGGCGCACTCGACGCTCGACGATATGGCAGCGTACAGAAGATGGCTGGCGGATCCTCTACCATCAAGGCACGATCATCTCGGTCGAGGAAGACGATGCGATTCCCAGGTGACAATCGCCGGGCCGATCGGCAAAGTTTCTCTTCTCTGCGCAACTCACGCGTATTCTTCTTGGAATCCCATTCTGAATCGTCTATGATGCCCTCACCAGGCGCGAACCGAAAGCCCGGAAGATTGAAAGTCATGTTCGAATCCGGGCCGCTCGTACCGGTGAGGAGCGATTCACATGGGTTTCAATGACATGTTATTAAAGGGCCGCGAGTTGGCTAACTCCGCTAGCGAAGTGGTCAGCAAGCTTCTCGACGAATTCAACGCCGCGCTGCCCACGATGAAGGCCTTGGGATTCAGCGTCGAAGATCTTCAAGTTGGCATGGGTGTGCTTCCGGAGGTCAGTGCAAAGCTGATTGCCGCTGCCGACAAGGTGGACGTAAAGGCAATCGATGGAATGATCGAAAAGAAGAGCGAGCAGAAGACGCTGGTTGCCGTGTTGAAGGCCCTGCAAACGGCCTACAACGTGAGAGATCAGTTGGGCGATCTGGGATTGAAAGGCGTCGAAATAGCTCTTACGCTAGGCATCCCTCCCAAGGTCGCCATCGGCTTCATCAAGAACGCGGCTATCCCTGCGCAACCTCTTGCCGCTGCAGCCGATTAGTTCTCTGCGTGAATGAGAAGATTCCGGCAGACGCATTGGGAGGGCTCCTGACAGCTCAATTCCTCTGATCGCGCGTCCGGCCCGCTCGAATGAAATCTGCTACTCTGTTGCCGGTCGCGTGCGCAGTGCGACCACCTCACGGCTGAGTGCGTCGAGCCGGGCCAGCAATTCGGCATGGCGCTTATCGGCAGCAGAGGGGTCGAAGGCCTCCACGTAGAAGGTTCCGTTGGGCTCCAGTTCGCAGCGATGCACCTCGTGGAATTCCTCAAATCCCTGGCGATGGATCACGTCGAGCAGTTCCTCGCGTGTGAGCGACTCGTGGCACAGCGCCTTTTGATCGATCTGCCCGTTGCGAATCAGCACCGTCGCCCGACCCTCCAGTGCGCGTGTCAGCCGCTTCGAGCGAAAGAGCACCCGCACCACCAGCCAGTTGATGGCCAGCAGGCTGAAGGCGCCGATCACACCACCGGTCACCGAGTTGTCGTCGCCGATGATGGCGTTCTGAACGGTGTTCGAGAGCGACAGCAGCACCACCAGGTCGAAGGGGTTGAGCTGGGCCAGTTCCCGCTTGCCAAACAGGCGCAGCAGCAGCACCAGCACCAGGTAGACAATCACCGGGCGAAGCAGCTTCTCCAGGATCGGAAGCGGCAACTGAAACATGTGGTCGAAAACAAGCGAATGCGGCATGACACGAGGATAGAATGCTTTGTCGCCCGGTCAAAACGGCGAGGGCCGCTCTATGGGGCCGGTTGCAACTTTGTGAAGTGGAGCACGCAGCTTACTTCGTGAGTTTCCGGATCGGCGGCGATCTTGTAATTCGCGGCGACTCCAGAGAGCGAACGCATCAGGACCGGGTCTTCTTTCTGTGCCCGAAGGACAAAGCCGGAAAGATAGCTCTCATCGAATGGGTCGCCGGGGAGCATCTGCCACACGCGCATGAGCCGAACGCGCAGTTCATCGCTGACATTCTCAAATCTGACGAAAGCCATGTGATAAACCGCGCCTGGATTCACATCCACCGTATAGTTGACGGTGCCTGTAGTTTCGTCGAACTCGGGATGAGGAGTCAGCTTGCAGTCAAGATAGCCCTTGGACTTATACCGTGAAGCAATCATGAACCAGGCGTCTCGAAAAGCCTGACCCTTTGCCAGGCCGGCGTGCGGAGCAAGGACTTTGTCGATCTCCGCCAGGGTGACGGGAGCGTCTGGTGGCAGGTGGATGGATCCGAGCTTATAGATCCTGCCCTCATCGATCGTCGCTGAAAAAGGCACATCGATGGCATCGGCAGTGACGATGGGTTCACCGGAGCGGATGGCATGTGCCTTGGCGGCGGCGTAGCCCAAGTCGGTATAGAACAACTCAAGTGCGTGCTCCAGGTTTCTTGCCGAGTTCTCTGCGTCGAACGGGCTCCCGGCCTCATGATCGGCGACTCGCTGAACCGCAGATTGAAGCGGGGCCGAAACGCCCTCCATATGGATTGGCCCCACTCTCACCGGCGGCGTCGTGATGGCCAAGCTTATGGCTCCGACTTTGTGCAGTTTGGGATCCGTATAGGGAATGGCCGCGACGGCAGCTTTGATTCCCTGAGCTGCGAGCATTTCTCCCATAGCCCTGCGCACGCCCTCCAGTAGTCCGCCTTCAGCGGGTACCTTGCCGTGATAAAGCGGAAGCCGGTCATGCAGCTTCGCATCCAGTTCCGTGCCTGAAACGAGCGGCAGGTTATCCAGACGTACGGGATAGAGCGCGGTGGACGGAACCAGGGTGTAGACCAGGTCGACCCCGTCGAATTTGAAGTTGAGGGTCTCGAAGACCCCTGTGTCCATTAGCTTCTGCGAGTGTTCCTTCATCTCGGCGAAGTCCAGAACCGTGCCCTTTTTCAGCCCTGCCGCAGCCAGCAATTCCTGGTCGGAATACTCCGGTGCGCCTTTGAACTGGATGGTCTTGGGTACAAACTTTTGCCCGGCCGCGGATAAATTGGCACAGAGAAGCGCAACGGCAGGTAAAAGCAAAAAAGAAATGCGCCGCATGATAAGGAGGGAGTAGCAAAGAGCGGTCCCGTGACAACGGGAGAGAGATTGCAAGCGCGAAGCTACTGCGCGGTGCCCGCAGTTGCCATGGGGACGATCACCCAGTTCGCAGGGCCGTTGTTTTCGGTCACGGCGACTTCCGCGGCCTTTGCCGGTGTTAAGTTGCATTCTCAAGCCCTCAGTGCGCGTCAGCCATTTTGTAGTTCTGGTACACGGCTTTCAGCAATGTATGGCGCACCCTGTAGACTGCGTTCTCACGATCGCCATTTGGAACTGCCTCCACAAGAGTGATGGCGACACGGGGGAGCAGATACTCTTTGCCCTCGACGACGACCCGTGCGTAGTCGATCCGCCTGCCTTCCTTCGTAACAAGACTCGTGGGATTCAATTCTGCATTGGTAATGATCCGAACAATGGCGCCTGAATCCGGAGAAACGAAAATTTCGCCGTGATAGCCCACGACCTTCTTGAACGGAACCCAGTTGGTGTTCAAGACCGTGTGTCCGCCAACAGCTGTGGAACCGCCGACGGAGGCGTCTGGAAAACAGCAATAGCTCACGTCGAAGTGCGACTTTTTCTTGTCGACTGCAAATGAGAAGACGGCGACCGGTTTGCCGTCGATCGTCTGCCAGCGCAACCAGTCGAACTTGCCCATGGCTGAGGCTTCCCCTACTACTGCGCCAAGATTGAATCCCGGTTCGCCTTCCGAGATCCTGCCGTTTTCTCCCCACTTCGTCTTGGCTCTGGAAACGGCGGCTTTCTCGATGCCTTTGTCCATCTCTACCGGCTCAATGTGCCGATCGAAAAGCTGCATCGGACCGTTCAGCAAGATGGCGGTAGGAGCCTCGCTGACGCCTGTTCTTCTGGCATCGTCCTGGTACCGGACCGTGGACTTGAAGACCGACAGGTGGGGATTCTGCATATAAGTTTTTGTCGCGTAATCCATGGCCTTGGCCAGGATCGCCTTCTGCGCGGCAGCATCGGGCGCGGGAGCGGATGGAAGGTCGGCCGGCGGAGGCGCAAGGAAGGAGGTTTTCCCTTCAAGAAGTTCAAGCTCCGCTCCGGTGAGTGAGCCGGGAACAAGGCCACTCATTTTGCTCATCGTGTCGTGGGTCAACTCTTCTGTGAGATCAATTTGCGTGAGCTTCTCGGCAACCTCCGGGTCGGTCTTCTTGTTCTGCTGCATTGAGGCCAGCAGAACGTTGAGTTCCTGCACGGTGATCTTCTTGTTGGCGGCCCAGGCGTGCGGAGCAGCCATGAGCAACAAGAGAATCCATCCAAATCGTTTCACAGCTTCGTTCCTTCCCTGATTCGTGAAAGGAGAATTCTACTGCATCACCATCGGGCGTGAATGTGACCAGGACCGAGTTGTATGAGCAACAGCGAATTGCCAGGTCTCTTGCTAGAGCGCATCACCCGCCGTCACATGCGGCGGGCACGCGGCCGCAGCCTCAAAGTACCCCAGCGACTTGCGCAGACCTTCCATGAGGTTGATCCGCGGCTCCCAGTCGAGCAGGGCGCGCGCTTTGGCGATGTCGGGGCAGCGGCGCGTGGGGTCGTCCTCCGGCAGGTCTTCCAGGCGCAGTTCGCTCTTCGAGCCGGTCACTTCCAGCACGGCTTGCGCGCATTCGAGAATGGTGAACTCATCCGGATTGCCGATGTTGACCGGCAAGTGTTCGTCAGAGCGCGCCAGGCGCAGGATGCCTTCGATCAGGTCGTCTACATAACAGAAGCTTCGAGTCTGTCTGCCGTCGCCATAGATGGTCAACGGTTCGCCGCGCAGGGCCTGCATCATGAAGTTGGAGATGACCCGGCCGTCGCTGGGGTGCAGGCGCGGCCCATAGGTGTTAAAGATGCGAACCAGATGAGTGTTGACACCGCGCGAGCGGTGATAGGCCATCACCAGCGCCTCGGCAAAGCGCTTTGACTCGTCATAGACCGACCGCGGTCCAACCGGGTTCACGTTGCCCCAGTAACTCTCCCGCTGTGGATGTTCGAGCGGATCGCCATAGCACTCTGAAGTCGAGGCATGCAGATAGCCCGCACCGTATTTGGCCGCAATTTCGAGGGTGTTCTCGACACCCGCCGAGCCTACTCGCAGTGTCTCCAGCCCCAGGCGAAGATACTCCGGCGGGCTGGCCGGCGAGGCCATATTAAACACATAATCCAACGGTCCCCAATTGGAATCCAGCCCAAAGGGCCTGCAGATGTCGCGCTCCTCAAATTGGAAGCGAGGCTCACGGGCAAGATGAGAAATGTTCTCCAGATCGCCGGTGGAGAGATTATCGACGCCGACGACGCTGTGGCCTTCGGCCAGCAGGCGGTCGGTCAGGTGAGAACCAAGAAACCCGGCGGCGCCGGTAACAAGGACGTGCATCGTCAAGTGTTCATTCTCCGGGAAAACTTCAACAGTTCATACTTTGAATCAACCGCGATGCAAGCTTAATCGGCCAGGCTAACTCCGTTAGTTCCGCTGCTACACCATCAGTTTGCGGGGTTTGCCTTCCTGTGCCTGGTAGCACGGTGGCCGGCCCACGCTGACATAGGTGAAGCCATGATCGAGCATCGCCTGCGGCTTGTAAAGATTGCGGCCGTCAATCACAATGGGGAAGCGAACCACCTGATTGAGGCGCGTAAGGTCGATCTCGGCAAACTCTCTCCAATCGGTGAGAATCAGCACGGCGTCGGCGTCCTGTGCCGCCTCGTAGATATTCGTGGCATAGATCATCCTCTCCGACGCCGGCAGTACTTCCCTCGCTCGATCCATGGCCGCCGGATCGTAAGCTGCGACAGTGGCGCCGGCTTCGATAAGCTTTTTGATGACGTCGATCGCCGGAGAATCGCGGATGTCGTCGGTACCCCCTTTGAAGGCGAGACCCAGCGCCGCAAGCCGCTTGCCGGGCAGAGTCCACAATGCCGCGCGCACCTTGTTGAAGAAGACTTCCTTCTGAGTCTCGTTGACCTTTGAGACCTCCTGGAGCAGTTGGAAGTCTACGCCCTGTTGCTGCGCCACCCAGTGAAAGGCCGCCACGTCCTTGGGAAAGCAGGAGCCGCCATAGCCCAGCCCGGCGCGCAGAAACCTGGGGCCGATGCGGCTGTCCATGCCCATGCCCGCGGCTATGTCCACGATATCCGCATCCACGGTCTCGGCCAGATTGGCCACCGCGTTGATGAACGAGATCTTCAAGGCCAGAAAGGCGTTGGAGGCATGCTTGATGATCTCCGCGCTTTGTGCCGAAGTCACCAGCAGCTTGGCTGGCACCGAAGTGCCGCATCTGCCCGGGAGCGCATAGGGCTGGTCGTAATAGCTGCCCCCGGTCAGCGGATCATAGATACGCCGCAACACCTCGGCCGCGCGCTCGGAGTTGGCGCCCACGACAATGCGGTCGGGATGCAAAAAATCCATGATGGCCGTGCCTTCGCGCAGGAATTCCGGGTTCGAGACCACATCGAAATTCTGCGGCTTCACGCCATGGCGATGCAGCACCCGCCGTATCCACTCGTTGGTGTAGACCGGCACGGTGCTCTTTTCCACGATCACTTTGTAAGCATTGATCGAGCGGGCGATCTCAGAGACCACAGCCTCGACGTAAGAGAGATCGGCTGCGCCGGTATCGCCCTGAGGCGTTCCCACGGCGATGAAAACGGCCTCGCTTTGCTCTACGGCCGCGCTCAGATCGGACGTAAACACCACGCCACGCCCCCTGTGCTTGGCCAGGAGTTCGGGCAGATAGCGCTCAAAGATGGGCACGCCGCCTTCCCCGAGAACCTTCACCTTTTCTTCGTCATTGTCCACGCAGGTGACCTGATGGCCAATCTCCGCAAAGCAAACGGCTGCAACGAGTCCCACGTAACCGGACCCGATCACACAGATGGATACTGGCTTCGACATGTGCTTGTACGGTCTCCTTTGCGGCTTCCCGCGGGGCGATGGCAGGGGGGTGATTCCTTCCCCGTCGGGTCGCCCTCGACCTGACAGAGGACTGGAGCTCGAATCCCGGCCCCAGGCGCTTGAACCTCAAGCCTGGGAGTCGGGAATCAAACCATGCGCCACAGAATTCAAGATTCTTCCGCTCCAAGGTTAGTCGTTGCAGGGACCATGGGGCAAGCTGGACGGTTCTTAACATGGCATTTGTCGGCACCAAAGTTTCCTTAAATCGTGCTGCGCCATGGCTATGCCGGTCGGCAGGCGGATTTGTCCCTCTGATAAAGTGGGAATGCAACCGAATACCCAACGCCCGGCTGCATAAATGGGCTGGCAACAACCTTGATCTCTGTGGAAAAGAGGTAAATCTCATGGCAAGCAACTCGCAATCCTCCTCTTCCACCTGGGCTCCGTTTCGCATCTCGCCAAACTTTTCCGAGCGGGTGTGGGGTTACCGGGACCTTCGCCCCTGGTATGACATGGTGGCTGAGAGCGGAGAGCCCATCGGCGAGGCCTGGCTCACAGGAGACCACTGTGTCGCCGCCACCGGTCCGCACGCCGGCCAGACGCTGGGCGCGCTCTTCGCTGAGAATCCCGAAGCCCTCCTTGGTCCCCTGGCAAGCGGGGACAAAGCCGCCGCGCGCAATGCCTCGCCCTTGCTGATCAAAGTCATCTTCGCCAGGGAGAAGCTCAGCGTGCAGGTGCATCCCGACGACAGGATGGCGCAAAAATACGGCGATCCGCGCGGTAAGACTGAGTGTTGGTACGCGTTGGAGGCTGAGCCGGGAGCGCAGGTGGCGTGCGGGCTCAAACCGGGTGTCACCCTGGACGGCGTCAAGGCCGGAATCGAACAGGGCACACTCGAAGCCAGCCTGAACCTGGTCGATGTCGCCCCCGGCGACATGATCTTTGTGGATGCCGGGACGGTTCATGCCATCCTCCCCGGATCGATCTTGCTTGAGACCCAGCAGAATTGCGACCTGACTTACCGGATGTACGACTACGGACGCGGACGCGAGTTGCACATTGCAAAATCTCTTGAAGCCACTCGCCTCAGGACCCGCGCCGGTAAGGTGCCTGCCAGGGTGTTGGCCGACCGCGGCATCCTGATCGACGAGGAGTACTTTCGCGTGGAGCGAATCCCTGTGGACGACAGCAGAGCGAGCCTTACCCTGCCGGGCGAAGGCGAGACAGGCTCTGGCCTTGCGTACTTGTTTGTGGCGCGAGGCGCAGCGAGAATCTGCGGGCCGGGTTTTGAGCCGATCGAATTGCCCATGGGAGCGATCGCGGCTGTTCCCGCGCTATCCCCGGAGTTTGCGGTGGGAGATGCGGGCGGCCCGAATCCGAGTAGAGCGGATTCCAGCAGACTGGAATTGATGCGCATCACACCTCGTTGGCCGGTGGACGCCCGGTGACGGTACACAGTTGAAGAGAATCGCGCTCGGTTCCCTCTGATAAATCGCGACTTAGGATCCCCATCTCCTGATGGGTGTGCCCGTGGAGGAGAGTATTCGCGGAATCTTTGCCTTACATTTTCATCTTGCCGATGTACACTCAACCGAAAGGGAATCTTCGGGGCGTGGGTGTCCGGCAACTTTGAAGGAGACGCAAATGCGTTTGAAGCCGAACTTGTGGCTGGCCCTCGCAACTCTTTTTGTCAGCGTTGCATATTCCGTCCATGCGCAATCCGCGCCATCGGCCGGGGGCAAGAGAATTCCCTTTGCCGTCGGCGCCGGCGTATCCGGCTACAACCCCGACGATGGGCACGGCCATCTTCTCGGCGGTACACTCTGGGTTGATTATTTTCCGAGCTGGGTGCCGCCGTTCATGCGCGGAATCGGCTTGGAAGCCGAGGCGCGCGACCTCAACTACGGCCGTTCGCCGGATCTTTCGGCCAATCTACGCCAGGACGTAGTCCAGGGCGGGTTGATTTACTCCTGGCCAGTCTTTCATGACTTCCGCCCCTATGGGAAATTCTCCCAGGGATATGGCAACGCGGACGAAGGGTCGGCAGCAACCGTACGCTACCACGATTCCCGAACAATTGTCAGCGGCGGCGGCGGCGTGGAATGCCGTGCGTTCCGGAGTCTGTGGGTGCGGGCCGATTATGAATACCAGTCCTGGCCCAATTTCTTCAAGCACCCCGCGACCTTGACCGAGCCTGCCCGTCCCGCCGGACGGCTCAATCCACAAGGTTTCACGGTCGGCGCGGTCTTTCATTTCGACCGTCCCCATTTCCATTGAAGGCGCCTGGGTTGAGAGCACAAGAGATGCTGAGTGAGACAGCAGTGTTGGCCACGATCGTCGGGCGCCCAAATCCCTTTGTCACGCGGTCGGTGCTCGGAGTTCAAGTTGCAGTCAGCAGCTACGATGAGGTGATTCAGCAGAGTCTTCTCTGGGCAAAGGAACGGCCGTCGGGCGCTCTCTTTTTCGCGGCTGTCCATATGATTATGGAAGCTGTCGACGACCCAGCTTTTCTTCCCCGGCTCAATGCGGCCGGCACCGTCTTCCCAGACGGAATGCCCGTCGTCTGGGCGCTGCGCATGCTGGGAGAAAGCAAAGCCCAGCGAGTCTATGGCCCTGACTTGACGGTTGCTATGCTGGCAGCGGCTGAGGATGCAGGTGTCTCGGTGGGTTTCTACGGAGGCAGCCAGGCAGTTCTCGACGCCCTGGTCCGGGTGGTTCGCCAGCGGCATCCAACACTCAGGTTGGCCTATATTGAAAGCCCGCCATTCCGCCCACTTACACTCGAAGAAGATGCAGCCGTCGTTGACCGGGTCGCCGCATCAGGGGCGCAGTTTCTTTTTGTTGGCCTCGGCTGTCCCAAGCAGGAAAGGTGGATTGTGGAGCACGCGGGCAAGATTCCTGCCGTGATGTTCGCCGTCGGGGCGGCCTTCGACTTCATCGCCGGCAGCAAACGCCAGGCACCCCGATGGATGATGCGTTCTGGCCTCGAATGGATCTTTCGCATGGCAACCGAGCCGCGGCGTTTGGCGATGCGTTACCTCAAGCACAATCCCCGATTCGTCATCCTGTTCCTCCGGCAACTGCTGATCCGGCCTGCCTGAAGTAGCCTTTGCGGCAAACTCAACCGGTTTCTCGGCATTGTTAAATCGACACAGAATCCAAGTGTCTTGTATCAGGTCACGATGATGAATTCATCCGTAATGCCGCACGCGGTTCTCCATTCTCCGTCACGCCAAAGGTACTGCCGGCTAGGGTACCAGCGACTTTGATTCGCAGCGGTTCCACGCACGCTCTCCGCACGCTATGAAATAATAAGTCGGCGGGTTTTGCCAAATCGCTTTGGTGGTTGTTGTGTCCGTGTCGCCTTTTGCCGAGCGAATTCCTTTTCCCGCGGGCGTGTTCAGTTTTCGAAATGTTAACCGTCGAGGGAGAAGCCGCAGATGTCGATAAGAAACGCACATGTTTTGGTTTGCGGGGCAGGTGGGTTTATTGGCGGCCACCTGGTGAACAAGCTCTTCGCCGAGGGTGCGGCCAGTGTTCGCGCTGTCGACATCAAGCCCTTTGACGAGTGGTACCAGCGGAATCCATCCGCCGACAACCGGATTCTCGACCTGCAACTGCGCGATTCATGCCTCGATGCCGCCAAGGATATGGACGGCGTCTTCCAGCTTGCCGCCGACATGGGTGGCATGGGTTTTATCGAGAACAATAAAGCCCTGTGCATGTTGACCGTGTTGACCAGCACGCACATGCTGGTGGCGGCCCGTGAAGCCGGAGTCAAGCGCTTCTTCTACTCCTCTTCGGCCTGCGTCTACAACGCCGACAAACAGCGGGAATACAACGTGGTTCCATTGAAGGAAGAAGACGCCTATCCGGCCATGCCGGAGGACGGTTATGGCTGGGAGAAGCTCTTCACAGAGCGCATGTGCCGCCACTTCCGCGAGGACTTCGGCCTGGAATCCCGCATCGCGCGCTTCCACAACGTCTATGGCCCGCTGGGCACCTGGATGGGCGGGCGCGAAAAAGCCCCCGCGGCGATCGGCCGCAAGGTGCTTGAGGCCAAGCACTCCGGCCGCCATGAGATCGAAATCTGGGGCGACGGCCATCAGACCCGCAGCTTCATGTACATCGACGATTGCACCAAGGGCATCGTCGATCTCTTTGGAAGCAACATTTTGGAGCCCATCAACCTCGGTTCCAGCGAATTGGTGACCATCAACCAATTGGTAGACATGGCCGAAGACATTGCCGGCATCAAGCTGAAGCGGAGCTACAACCTGAGCGCCCCCAAGGGCGTCAATGGCCGCAACAGCGACAATACGCTGATTCAGAGACTCCTCGGCTGGGAGCCCTCCACCCGCCTGCGCGACGGCATGGAAAAGACCATGGCCTGGATTGACGAACAAATGCTGGCCGGCGTGGTTTCAAAATAATCGCCTTGCCGGATGCGAGCCGTTGAGGAGCGCACCGGCGCCGCTCAAGCCTCTTCCATAAGGGCCGAAAATGCGTGTTCTCACCCTGCGGGCATCGGCAATTTGATGTCCGCTCATTTCCTAACCCACATCCTTGATGCACAATAGAGAACGAGATGAGCTTCCGATTCGCATTACCCGATGATCTTCGCGGCGCCGTGGACAAGGCCGCCGCCGACTGGACCTCCAACAACAAAGTTGCCCGCTTCTGGAAAAGGGACCCGAGCCTGTGGACGGGCGACGGCGAAGAGAAGTGGCTCGGCTGGATCGACATTGTCGAACGCCAGCAGGCGGATCTGGCCACCTATGCCGCGCTGGGAGCGGAGATCGAGACCTCTGACTTTCAGAGTGTGCTGCTGCTCGGCATGGGCGGCTCCAGCCTCTGCCCCGAGGTGCTTTCGATGACCTTTGGACAGATGCCCGGTTTCCCCGAGTTGCACATCGTCGATTCCACCGATCCCGAGCAGGTGTGGACGGCCCGCAACGATGTCAACCTCGCCAATACTCTTATCGTGGTGGCCAGCAAATCCGGCACGACCCTGGAGCCGAACATCCTCAAGCAGTATTTTTTCAACGAGATGAAAGAAGCCGTGGGCGCCGAGGAAGTGGGTAGCCATTTCATCGCCATCACCGACCCCGGCTCGAAGATGGAGCAGGTGGCTAAAGAAGATGGTTTCCGCTACATCTTCTATGGCGATCCCGCCATCGGCGGACGCTTTTCGGCGCTCTCTCCCTTTGGCGTGGTGGCCGCGACCCTCGCCGGTCTTGACACAGAGAGGTTGCTCGCCGAGGCGGCCAAGGCCGTGACCTCGGCCAAGCTGGCGCCGGCCGAGAATCCCGCCGTCGAGTTGGGCCTGATCCTGGGCACTGCGGCCAATGCCGGACGCGACAAGCTCACCATCTTCACTTCGCCGGAGTTCCACGACCTGGGCGCCTGGCTCGAACAGCTGATCGCAGAATCCACCGGCAAGCTGGGCAAGGGAATCACCCCCGTCGACCGCGAGTCCGTCGCCGCGCCCGAGGTCTATGGCGCAGACCGCATCTTTGTTTACATTCGCTATACGGGCACGACCGACTCAAGCCAGTACGCACAGGTTGCCGCGCTTGAGGCCGCCGGTTTTCCGGTCATCCACATCGACCTCGCGGAGCGCTACGAGATCTTCGGGCAGTTCTTTACCTGGGAAGTGGCTACCTCCGTGGCCGGCTCGGTGATGGGCATCAACCCCTTTAACCAGCCGGATGTGGAATCGGCCAAGATCGAGACCCGCGCCCTCACCGAGGCCTACGAGCGGACCGGCAAGCTGGCGCAACGCGAGCCGGTTCTTGAAGATGTAGGCATCAAGCTCTACGCCACCCCGGCCTATGCCGCCACGCTCAAAGCTGCCGCACCCGGCGAAACGCTGGCCGGCTATCTGCGCGCGCATCTCAGCCAGATTCATACCGGCGACTACTTTGCCGCGCTGGCTTTTCTGCCCATGTTCCCCGAACACGAGGCGGCAATTCAGGGAATTCGGCATAAAGTGCGCGACGCCAAAAGGGTCGCTACTTGCCTCGGCTTCGGCCCACGCTTCCTTCACTCCACCGGCCAGGACTACAAGGGCGGTCCCAACGCCGGGGTCTTCTTGCAGATTACCGCCGATCACTCCGTCGATGTGGCAATTCCTGGGCAGAAGCTGACCTTTGGCATTGTGATCGACGCCCAGGCCGCCGGCGATCTTGCGGTGCTGGAGTCGCGCGGCCGGCGCGCCGTGCGGGTTCACCTTGGAGCCGATATCGAGGCAGGGCTATGGGCCTTGGACGCGGCCATCAGCTCAGCGCTCGGGTAATGTGTCGCCGAGGTCAGACAGCCCCATTTATACTGGGCCAAGGTAGTGGGACAGCCGCCAGCTAGAGCCGGGCCTCCAATTGCTGTACCCCGGAACCATGAATGCCAAGTGGGTTTTTCCTCACGAAAGACCCACCTCGTGCGCGTCCGATTAAAGCATATCTATCGTAGAACCGATCTAAGAAACTACTGCTAGCCAAAGGAATGGAATGGACGAAGACTTTAATCCCGATGAGCTTCGGCCGATCCCCTACCGGCCTGACACCGAACTGATGCTGGGTCCGTGGACGCTCGGGACCCTCTTCTTCCTTTTGATCCTGCTCTGCGGCATCTGTTTCTCGGTGGGCTATTCGGTTGGCAAGCGTGGCGCTCACAACTCCCCGGTCACCGGGCAGCCGGAGGGCGCCCAGGCCACTTCGCCGGTCGCCGGATCTGGCGCCAAGCCCTCAGCCGTTCCCCAGACCGGCAACCGGGCGCGTCCCGCCATTGAAAGTCAGCCGGCCTCGGATGCAACCGCCGCGGTTCCCGCCCCCGATTCAAGTGCCACTGGCTCTGCGTCCCTCGACGAGGTCAACTCCCCGCAGCCGGTGGTCAAGCCAGCTCTGCCCAATCCTGCGAACCCGGCTGCGCCCGGGCTGGCACTGATGGTCCAGGTCGCCGCCGTCTCCCACCAGGAAGACGCCGATGTTTTGATCGGCGCTCTGCGCAAGCGCGGCTACGCGGTCAACGTGCACCACGATCCCGTCGACGGCATGATTCACGTGCGCATCGGTCCCTTCGCCAATCGGGATGACGCCAACGCCACCCGCCAGAAACTTCTCAACGACGGCTATAACGCTACCGTGCAGCCGTAGAGTTTCAGTTCGATTCTTACCCTCGCATCCACTCCGGCAGTCCCGAGGCGATCGAGGCCCTCACCGCTTCCAGCAACTCCTCGCGCGTTGAATAGTCGGCTGGGTTCACCGGCGCATGAAAGACGATGTGCGCCGTCCCCGGCTTGAGGCGAAGACTGCCCTTGGCCATCATCGTTTCGGTTCCATAGATCGAGACAGGAATGCACGGCGCGCCGGTCTGCATGGCGAGATAGAACGGGCCTTTCTTAAAGGGGAGCAAGCGCCCGTCTTTTGAGCGCGTGCCCTCGACGAAGGTCGTAATGTGAATGCCCTTGTCCAGCAGGCGCTGGGCCGCGGCTACGCTCTCCTGCGCGCTGGCCGCCGAGCCCTTGCGCTCCACGGGAATGAATTCGCCCAGCCGGAAGCCGTAGCCCACGATGGGAATCTTCATCAGCGAGCGCTTCAGGAATGCCGAGGTGCGGCCGGGGATCTCAGGGATCAGTGCCTGCGGATCGAGATTGGAAACATGGTTGGCCATGAAAATGCACGCCGTTCCTGCCGGAACAAGCTCGCGGCCTTCGACTGCGATGCGGATTCCCGACACCCAATAGGCCGTCCGCACCAGCCAATTGGTGGCGCGATAAAGCGGCACCACGTTTCCCGTGATCAGCGTCCAGGGAATGAAGATCAGCCCCACTATAGGGATGAGAACGACCAGCGTGGCCAACAAGAGAAGTGCGGGAATCATAGGCTTGCAGTCTGCTCCAGGAAAACAATAGCGTTGAAGGGTACGTGATTCATTCGTTGCGGTAAGACTTGATTGAAGCCGCTTCAGGTGCAAATCCCTATTGGCATTCGTCGACCCGCGATGGATGAAACCAGTCGGCGCGTTTTCTCCCGGAGGGATAACCGATCATAGCCCAGGACAAGCGCAGCGCGGTCCTGGGTAAACGTCAATCTACGAGTCTCAGTCCCGTAGGGACGGCGCAAGATTGCTACCCATGGCAAGTTTCAACACAACCAATGACGGAGAGTCGTTTCTTGTCAGGGAACGAATTCAGTCGTACCGAAAAGGGGCCACAAAGCAAGGAGCTTTAGTCTCCGCAGGTTTGCATTCAAAATCTGCCCAACCTTGATTGAAACACGTTCCGTTAATCAGTTTTGAAGCTCTTTAAGCCGTGCGGGAAGTCTCTCGTAAATGCCGTCGAATCCGCCATTGGAGAGAATCGCCACCACGTCTCCTGAGCGCAGTTGCGGCGCGATTCCATTCACGATCGCCTCCACATCCGGGCAGAGTTCGGCCGGTGTTCCTTGGGTGTTGAGTGCCTGGACCACCTCTTCCGGATTCAGCCGTTCAACCTCTGGAATGCGTTGCTGCTGGTAGACGCCGGCCATCACAACGCGGTCGGCGAGACGAAGGGCTTCTACCAATTCGGCTTCGAGCACCTTGCGCCGCAGCGTGTTCGAGCGGGGTTCTAAAACAGCCCACAAACGCGCCTCGGGATAAACCGAACGCAGTGCTCGCAGCGTCTCGCGGATGGCCGTGGGGTGATGCGCAAAGTCGTCGATGATCGTCACGCCGTCAATCGCGGCGCGCACCTCCAGTCGCCGCTTCACGCTCTTGAAGCTGGCCAGTGCAGCGCAGATTGCATCTTTGCTTAGACCCCGACCCGAAGCCAGCGCCGCCGCTGCTGTGGCGTTCAGCGCATTGTGCTCGCCTGCCAGGCTCATTTCCAACTCGGCCCACAACGCTCCGGCATGCCACACCTCCCAGCGCGTGAGGCCATCTTCGTGGCGCAGATTCTGAATGCGCCACTCTGAAGTTTCGCAGAATCCATAGCGCTCAACGCGACAGAGCGCGCGGCCGACACACTCATCGACATTCGCACTGCCGTCGAATGCGACGATCGATCCTCGCCGCGGCACCAGATTCACCAGTCGTTTGAAGGCCGTCCTCACGGCCTCCAGGTCGGCATAAATGTCTGCATGGTCAAACTCGACGTGCGTCAGAATCAGCGCGTCGGGAAAGTAATGCAGAAACTTCGGCCCCTTGTCGAAGAAGGCCGTGTCGTACTCGTCGCCCTCCACGATAAAAGTGCGCGTGGGCCTCAGTTGAAAGCTGGTGCCGAAGTTCTCCGCCACGCCGCCGATTAGAAATGACGGCTCCAGCGCCGGGTTGTCTCGTGCGGCCACCTGACAAATCCACGCCAGCATGCTGGTCGTCGTCGTCTTGCCATGCGTCCCAGCCACCACCAGCGACTCGCGCCCCAAAAGAAACTCCTCGCGTAACAGTGCCGCCATCGAGGTGAAGGGGATGCGTTCGTCGAGCACGCGCTCAATCTCCGGATTGCCGCGCGAGAGTGCATTACCGATGACGACGAGATCTGGTGCGGGGTCAAGATTCGTCTCGGCGTAAGGTTCCATCACTGGAATCCCCAACTCGCCGAGCAGGTCACTCATCGGCGGATAGGCCGCCTTGTCGGAGCCTGTGATGCGGTGACCCTGCAACTGCAAAAGACCGGCCAGAGAAGCCATCGCCGTGCCGCAGATCCCGCTCAAATGAATGTGCCTGGACGGTGCGTTCATTTGGTCACCGTCCGCTCGAAACTGTCACTGTGCATTTCTGTTACCTGTTCCCTATTCCCTCATCCCTGCTTTTGCCACCGCCGGCTCGACCAGATGCAGCGTAGCTTCTTCTTCGATTCGCAACTCAGCCTCGACGCCGAAGGTCAGCGTTACATTTTCGCGCGAGACATGCCCGCTGCGCAGGCCGATGGCGATCGGGACGTCGAAGTCATCGAGGACATGCAGAATCACCTCATCGAGCAGCTTGGCGGAGGCGCCTGGCGAGGCGCAATTAAGCATCTCGCCAAAGACGATCCCGCTGACGCCCTCCAACTTGCCCGCCTGACGCAGTTGCCACAACATGCGGTCGATCTGGTAAGGCTTGGCGCCCACGTCTTCGAGAAAAAGAAGCTTGCCCTCGGTCTGCGGCTCAAACGGAGTGCCGATAAGCGAAACCAGAATGCTCAGGCAGCCGCCATACAAAATGCCTCGGACGGGGCGCAGTGCGAGGCCTGTCTTCAGCACTCGCAGACCCTCTGCCGGCCCCAGCCTATACGACCGGCCCTCCAGCGCCGCATGAAAGCTGGGCAAGTGGACGCCCTTCTCGATTGCAAAGTCGGCTGCCACCATTGGCCCATGAAACGCGGGCAGGCCGAGCCGGTCGAGCAGATGCAGTTGCACGCCAGTCAAATCGCTGTAGCCGAAAAACGGCTTGGGATGCTTGCGAATCACTTCGAGGTCCAGCCCGTCGAGCAGGTAGTTTGAGCCATAGCCGCCCCGCAGGCACGCGACAAAGCCCATGCCGGGGTCGGCAAAGCCGGCGTGCAGGTCTTCGAGGCGCTGCGCCGGGGTGCCCGCAAAATAGAGAGGTCCCTTTTCGAAGGCGTGGCGGCCAAAGCGTGGCTCAAAGCCCAGTTCCCGCAATCGATCCAGTCCTCGCGTCGCCAGTTCCACCTTGGCAGAGGCCGCCGGCGCGACCACGCTCACGCCTGCTCCCACGGCCACGCGGACGGGCTTCAATAGCTTGGCGGGCTGGGGTTCAGCTTTAGGATCGAAGAGCGCCGTCATCTCTTACCAGGCCTCCCCTCGCGCTATCAGCGACGCCGGACCGGTGAGCTTGAGTTCCGTGCTCGCCCCGCCCCACTCCACCGTTTGCGCGCCGCCAGGAGCGACCACGTTCAATGGCGACTTCGCCAGTCCCAGCGCAATCGCTGCGGTGGCCGAGGCCGAACTGCCCGTGCCCGATGAGGTCGTCGGTCCCACACCGCGCTCAAAGATGCGAATCTCAATCTCGCGCTTGCTCACAATGCGCACAAATTCCACATTGGTCTGCTGCGGAAAATCAGGATGCACGCAAATCTCCGTGCCCATCTGCCGCCAGGGAAACGTGAAGAAATCAGTGTCGACGACAATCACAAAATGCGGATTGCCGGTCGAGACCTCGACCCCATCGACAGCCTGGCCATTCGCGAGCGTAACGGTCTTCAGAGCGAAGTCGGGACTTCCCATCCCGGCAGTCACCTCCACAGTGAATTCGTCTTGGATCTTGAGCGCATTGATGCGGCAGACGCGCAACCCGGCATCGGTCGCAATCTCCACTTCATCGCCCGTCTTGAAGCCGCGCTCCTGAGCCATCCATGCCGCCACGCAACGCGTGCCGTTGCCACTGATTTCGGCGATCGAACCGTCGGCGTTGTGCAGGCGAATGCGCCCCGACCGAGGGCCGGTCCAGGCGAAAAACTCAATGCCGTCGGCTCCGATGCCCGTATTCCGCGCGCACAGCCGCCGCGTCAATTCGGCCCAGTCGTGCTCCGCGGCCGCATCTTCTGTCACGATCAAAAAGTCGTTGCCGCATGCGTGAGCTTTTTTGAAAGGAATCAATCTTCCTCCGGATTGCTGAATTGGGTGCAACATCCTTTTCGCGTTCCGTGCAAAAAAGGCGGGATACCACAAATCATCTTCATCGTCATTCCTTGCCCGATGCTAACACTGCGCCACCCGTATTTGTGATGCCCGATGGACCAATCGGACCCGTGATGTAAATCGTTCCCGCCGGCTCGCCCGGCGTCCAAAATCGATGCACCGCCGTCAGCCCCTCGGGATGCGCCTTCACCGCCTGGTCGATCTCGTCTCCGTCAAAGGCCAGCACAACCGCTGCGTGCGCAGCCGGCGCGGCCAGCGCCTCGCTGTAGATCTGCAAATCGCCTTCATTGATCGTTTGTCGCAACGGAATTCCAGTAAAGGCAACGAGATTGGGAAAGGTCGATGTATCCATCAGCACCGCGCAGCCTGGCCGTTCGGCCACGAGTGCCTTTAGTACCGGAGGGATCTCAACCTCCAAGGCCCGCCGTGCATGAATGTTCTTGGTGCCCTCGACATAAACCAGGGGCCGTTCGCGCACCATCTGGATCGCATTCAAGACCAGCAAAGCCGACAGCGCACCCAAGGCAGCCCGTTGCCAACGCCGATTGATCTCGCGCGGCTTGAATTCATCAACCGCGGCCAGCGCAAACTGCGCCGCAAAGCCCAGCCCCAGCGCCAAGGCCGGAAGCATCTCCATCCCGTACCGCGTGTTGTACCACGAGTGCGGCCACCACGGCGGCAAAAAGATCGGCACCGACCCGTAAGCCACCGAGTAGGCATAAAACGGAATCGGGAACCATAGCAGCAGCGCCCACCAGAAAGCTCTTCGCCGCTCCGTCAGCCATGCAAACGCCGTTCCCAGCAGGCTCACGGCAAGTAGCACATTGCCCCATGCCGCCGCTGCCGCATCCATCTCCGAGACCTTCATAAAAAAGAGCAGCGAAACCCAGGGATTGTGCCAGCCTGGATGCGGCGGTCCGGCTCCGTGCGACATGGTGCGTAACTCGATCACTTTTGCCGAATAGGGCCCGCGCGCGAAGTAGAGCCAATCGCCGAAGCCCACGGAGTTATAGACAAACCAGGCCACAGGAGCGGCCAATAGCACCACGCTAGCCAGCCAGAAGCTCAATGAGCGCAGCTTGCCGCGCCGCGCCAGCACGAGACCCATCGGAGTCCAAGCCATCAGCGCCATCACCCAGCCGTCGTAGCGCGTAAAGATGGAGGCCACCAGTACCGCCGCGATCAAGCACTGCGTGCGGCGGGCTCGCTTCTGGTTTGTGTCCACGCATTCACGCCACTCCACCAGCCAGACCGCGACCCAAACCATCTCGCAGACAAAAAGCGGCTCAGTCATCGCCGTAGTTTGTAGATAGAGCAGATTTGGATTCAGCGCAAAGAAGGCCAGCGCCAGCGCCGACGCGGCCAGAGGCAGCCAGTGCCGCGCCAATCGGTAGATACCCGCGCAGGCGGCCATGTAGGCCAGCGCCGACGGAATCACGCCCGCCCAGCCCGTGGCCCACCAGCTATAGAACTGCACGAAGGGCAGCATCAGCAGATGAGGCAGCGGCAGCCAGACTGAGCCCAGTTCGGTCAGCCTCGGCAGATGCGCGTCAAAGACCCGCCGCGCAATGTGCAGATGGGCCACCGCGTCGCCGTAATTGAGCAGCGCCCCGTTTCGCCAGCTCCACACGATGGCGGCGATGGAGGCCGTCGCGCATGAGGCGACCACCGCCAGCCACTCTTTTCGTGTAATGGCCTGCACCTGAATAGACAACTCCTCAAAACACAGTCGGAATCTCAGCAGACAAAACCAGAACTTTGGACAACCGCACCGTGAGCACGGATACGCCGAAGGCGTCTGCCCCACCGCAGGTGGTCAGTCAAGATGCGTCAACTCGCGGAAGAGCGTGAATCGGGCGTCGATCTCCTTGCGAGTGAGCTGTTGCAACCGCTCGGTGCCGAAGCGCTCGCACGCAAACGAACCCATCACGCTGCCATAGAACATCGCGCTGCGGAAAGCTGCCGGAGTCTGTTCAGGCTGCGAGGCCAGGTAACCGAAAAACCCGCCGGCAAAGCTGTCGCCGGCGCCCGTCGGATCTACGATCTCTTCCAAGGGCAGCGCCGGCGCGCGAAACATCTTCGTTCCCCGGACTTCCGGCTCACCCGCTGATGCGCTAGGGGCGGTAGCACTATGAAACAACGTCGCGCCATACTCGCCGTGCTTGACCACCAGCGTCTGCGGGCCGAGTGCCAGCACCGCGCGCGCTGCCTGGATAAGGTTATTGTTTCCGGCCAGCATCTTTGCTTCGGTGTCGTTGATCAGGAGAATATCGAGCCCCTTCAGCACTTCCAACAATGCCGGCCGATGGTCCTTGATCCAATAGTTCATCGTATCGCCGGCCACCAGCTTCACATCCGGCATCTGCTCGCGCACACGGCGCTGCAAGACCGGATCGATATTGGCGAGAAACAGAAACTCCGAATCCTCGTACTCTTTGGGAATCTTGGGCGAGAATGTCGCGAAGACATTCAGCTCGGTGTTATGAGTCTTGGCTTCGTTGAGGTTTTCGAGATACGAACCCTCCCAGAAGAAGCTCTTGCCGGTGGTGTGTTCGATGCCGCGCGTGTCGATCTTGTGCGATTGAAAGACTTCTTGCTGCCTTCTGCCAAAGTCCTCGCCCACGACGGCGATCATTCTCACATCGGTGAAGTAACTAGCAGCCAGCGAAAAGTAAGTCGCTGCGCCGCCCAGACAGCGTTCACGCTTGCCCGCTGGAGTTTCAATCGTGTCGTATGCGACGCTGCCCACTACGGTGATTGCCATTGTTCCTCTCTTGACCTCTCTCAGTTTTTCCGGGCCGCATCCCAAAGTTCTTGCTCTTTCAGCCACAGTTGGCCATCTGGATCATCTTCGAACCAGGCGGCATGACAAGCCTCCATATATTCAAGCCATAATTGGAGGCTTTGGAAGAATCTCGTTATTGGGAACACGGGATTCGTTTCTCTGGTTTTGCGATACGTTAGATGAACAGCTGCTACACGACCGGACCCATCGTTGAGAGCATAACAGACATCGTCGCGATCCTTTCTGTACGCAATGACGGAGAGTTCAGTGGCTTCAAGAGCGTGGCTCGCGGGTATTTCGCGACGGAGCTCATCGACGAGTCGTGAATCCGAGGTTGCAAACCAAGGCTCAAGGATTTCCATATTGCTACTACCCCAGATACTTCCCAAACAGCAACCCCAGCCTCTCCTTTGCCGCTGCTGGAATCGCATCGGGCTGGGTCAGCACGGCATACTTGGCCGCCGAGGCGCATGTGCAACTCCGCTCATGCGGCATCGCAGCCACCGCAGCCTTCACCACCAGCGCCGC
>JBEKOA010000008.1:0-52953 GCA_049522255.1 Occallatibacter sp. | reverse complement strand
TAATTCAAGGATCTGCGCGCTAACTGCATGACAACAAACGAGAGAACTCGGGTGGCTATCCTCCATCAGGACACAAGAATCCTGAGCGCCGTTCCCGGTACTCTCTGCCCCGCGGAGAAAACGATGTTAGAGAATAGCCGTCGGGAAAGCACAAGTACACGGAGAATTCGTCATGGAATTGCGCGTGCAATTGAAGGTTTGCGAAGGTTGCGGTTGTCTTTGGTTTCGAAATCAGGTACAAGGGAGTGTTTACTGCATAAGTTGTGAAGAAAAACTGAAAGAATTTCCTGCACCAGAAAGTCGCAAGCGCCGGGGACGGCCCAAACGAAAGTCACTCATAAGAGTTTGGGGAGTATCGGAAGTAACTGGAGGTATTGAATGAGCGCAGCACTCCAGTTACCAATGTTATGGGGAGCAAGCAGTTCGGAGCGGCCACAACAACAGAATCGGAGGACTTGGGAACAAAGACCGGCAGTCGCGGGGGCGGTGAGACCGGTCGCAAAAGCTCCTGCCGCAGGACCGGTGGTCAGCCTCGGCTTCTACCGGAAGCATACCGAGAGCCTCTTGCGGCGCTACCTGTATGCGTCGATGCAGGTGGGCAGGGCGCCGAATATTCTCGGCGATCCCATTGCAAGGGGATGGTGCTCCAGCCGCCCCATACGCACCTTCGAGGACGCCGTGATCTTCGTCCTCGACGTGGAGAGATGCCTCAATCGGCTCGGCTCGCTCGATCGCCTGCTGCTAAGCCGCATTGTTCTCCAGGAGTACACACAGGCCGAGGCGGCAAGCTTGTTGGGGATGGCCGTCCGTACGGTCTCCTACAAGCTTCCCAAGGCCATCGACAGCCTGCCGGAAAAACTGCTGGAGTCCGGTCTGCTGGTTCTACCGCAATAATCGACTAAGACCTTAAACCCATTGTTGGGGTGTTGGTTGTCTCATATCTACCGGCGTTCTGCGCCGGTAGATATGCGAAGGAATCACTCTGGCTCCCTTCCGGGTAGTCTTTGGATTGCACAGGTTTATATCACCTGCTCCCGCCGGCCGGCCCGTAGGCGAGCTAAAATCGAGTTTCCATGGGAGGGATGGATTCGATGCGCTATGTATCTTGCTCAGCCGCTTTGCCAGTTCTTCTCGTCGCGGTCGCTTTAACCGCCCAGCAGCCTGCACTCAAGCCCACCACCGCCGCCGAAGCACCCAACCGCGATACCAGCTTCATCGACGAGCACGGCACGGCGCACGTGACGCGGGTTATGCCCATTCCGGCCAACCTGAGCGTCGAGGCGAAGCAAGAGTTGAGTCGCGCCGAGCCCGACCAGGGTCCCGCTGAGCCGCTTGCCCAGCGCCGCAGCAGGACAGACGCCTGGGCGCTGACGGCCGCCGCGGCTTGGAGCAAGCTCTGCCCCAACCAACTCGTCGAAGACAAGATCGCCGGCGTTCCAGTGCGCATCGTCACTCCAGAAGCCATGCCAGAAGCCGATCGAGACAAGGTCCTGCTCAATTTGCACGGCGGAGGTTTCAATTCCGATTCCGGCTCTTACACCGAAAGCATCCCCATCGCCGGCTACGCCAAAATGAAAGTCGTTGCCGTGCTCTACCGTCTTGCCCCCGAGCATCCCTATCCCGCGGCCGTGGACGATTCGGTGGCCGTCTACAAAGAACTTCTCAAGACCTACAAGCCGGAACACATGGTCATTTACGGCACATCGGCGGGAGCGATTCTAACTGCCGAAGTAGCCGCGAGACTCAAGCAAATGGGCCTGCCGCTGCCGGCGGCTCTGGGCATCTTCAGCGGCATGGGCGACTTTGCCCGCGACGGCGACTCGATTGCGCTCTATGGGCTGCGCGGTTTGGCCGGACCGCTCAACCCGCCCGGTGCAGGCCCGCACGATCCGTACTATGTGGCCGCGACAGACCCCAAAGATCCGGTCCTCTCGCCGATTTACTCCGACCTGCATGGGCTGCCGCCGACGCTGTTTGTTACCAGCGGCCGCGACCTGCTGCTCAGCGGCACGGTGAACCTGCACAGGGCCTATCTGAACGCAGGCGTCGATGCGCGGCTGGTCGTCTACGATGCGCTGCCCCATGCCTTCTGGTATAACTCAAATCTCCCCGAGTCAATCGAAGCCAACAGGCTGATGGCGGAGTTCTTTGTGAAGCAGTTGAGCAAGTAAGCGCGTGTCAGTTCTCAGGTCTAGCCGGGTACCCCATCCTTTCGCGCATTTGGCGAAAGGGTGGGAGACCATAAACCTCGAACCTCCATCCAAAAGCCTGCCTTGAGCTGGGCAGAAGGGGCCGAAACGGTGGGCCAACCGGTGACCAAACCTGGCCAACTCCTGCCGGAAATCCCACGCAGTTGAAGCGCACGATGAAACCTGTGGTTTCAACCAGGCATTTATAATTCAAACGTACTGTCTAATTTGATACAACATACATCGCACAGGCAAGTGACAATCAGTTCGCAAGCCGGAGCAGGCGCAGAAATCATGATATGGGCGGGACTGAGCCCGATCTGTCGTCGGACCTTGATTATTCTTCGAATCGTTTTTGCTCGATAAAATGCAAGTAAAAATCTGTCGCGGCAGCATGTGATTGAGCCGCTCATTCGTTTGAAGCGGTCGATTGCTCAAGGCCGCCGAAAGAACATAGGACAACCAGCTTGGCTGGACGCGTCCGAGCAGAACGTCCCAGGCACGAAATCAGTGCGCTCCGCAAGTCGGCGCAAAGCGGTGGCAGACATTTGGCGGAGGATGCTGGTCCTCGCTCAATTCTCATGTGAACCAGCGGGGAGGGTATCCAATCGTGTCCAATCCATGTGAAATGCGCAAAGTTGTAGGCAGCGTCCGAACGCTCCTCGGAACCGGGCTTTTTCTAGCCATCGGCAGTCTATTGATGGATGCTCAGGTCAGCGTCACCACCTGGCACAACGACATTGCGCGAACCGGGCAGAACCTGAACGAGACGATCCTGAATACTTCGAATGTAAACGCCACGCAGTTTGGCAAGCTGTTTTCCCAGCCGGTTGACGGTTATGTTTACACCCAACCGCTCTATCTTCCGAACCTGACGATTGGCGGAGAGTCGCATAACGTGGTGTTTGTTGCCACCGAGCATGATAGCGTGTATGCCTTTGACGCCGACAACAACGCCGGCAGCAACGCGAGTCCCTTGTGGTTTGCCTCAATGCTCACCGCGGCTCACGGAGCGGCGGCTGGAGCAACGACAGTTTTCGCCAGCACGGGAGACGACATTTATCCGGAGATTGGCATCACGGGAACCCCGGTGATCGATCCGGCGAGCGGCACGCTGTATGTGGTGAGCGCGACGCAGGAGGGCAGCACCTATGTCCAGCGGCTGCATGCCCTGGATGTAACTTCGGGAGCGGAAAAATTCGGCGGTCCTGTGGTGATCACGGCTTCTGTTTCCGGCACCGGAAATGGCAGCGCCGGGGGCACAATGACCTTCGATCCCGAGTGGGAGAACCAGCGGGCCGGTCTTCTGCTGCTCAACGGTGTTGTCTACGTTGGATTCGCAGCCCACATGGACGGTGGCCCCTTTCATGGATGGATCATCGCGTACAACGCTCAGACTCTGAAACAAACCGGCGCGTTTTGTGTCACTCCGAATGGTGAAGATGGAGGCATCTGGATGGGTGGGGCGGGACTGGCGGCGGAGATCAACGATCTAGCAGGACATCCCTTTGGACGCATGTTCGTTGCGACCGGAAATGGCGATTACACGGCGGCCAAACCATACGCTGCCGGCATGGACTTTGGAGACACTATTCTCAATCTGGACCTTACTAACGGTGTGTTCACTGTTGAGGATAACTTCACGCCTGCGATCCAGGCCTCAGAGGATCAGAACGATGGAGACCAGGGAGCCGGCGGGCTTTTGATCCTCCCCACTCAGACCACCGGCAGCTTCCCGCACCTGTTGATACAAGCCGGAAAATCGGGGGAAGTGTATCTGCTCAATCGCGAGAATCTTGGAGGATACAACACCTCCGGCGATCAGGTGGTGCAAGGGCTTCCGTTTGAGGTAGGAAGCGTGGGCACATGGACGATGCCCGCCTACTGGAACGGCAACGTCTACTATTGGGGCGTCAACGACACGCTCAAGATGTTTCCGCTGGTCAATGGACAACTTACCGGCCCCACCGCCGTCTCCTCCGAGACTTACAGTTTTCCCGGCGCGAATCCCTCGATCTCTGCCAACGGCAACACTCAGGGAATTGTCTGGACCATCGACTCGCAGGCATTCGGTCCGCCCCCAGGACCCGCTCAGTTGCAGGCCCACAACGCGACCTCTCCCGGCACTACGCTTTATTCGAGTAGCACCAACGCATCGCGTGACAATCCGGGCAACGCGGTCAAGTTCAGTGTGCCGACGGTGGCAAATGGAAAAGTCTATGTCGGAGCGCAGTATCAGATCAGCATCTTTGGACTGCTAAGCGGACAACAGACGGCAGCCAGTCCCGAGTTGAGTCCTGGCGCTGAATCGTTTACCGGCAGCCTCACTGTAAGCATGAGCGATGCGACGGCCGGTGCAACCATCTATTACACCCTGGATGGCAGCACACCCACCGTGTCGTCTACGGTTTATACAACTCCAATCACCATCAAGGCAACAACGACGATCCAGGCGATGGCAATCGCTTCAGGATTCCTTCAGAGCGGTGTGACCTCCGAGACTTATGTTGCCTCCGTGCAGGTAAGTGCGCCGACGTTTTCGCCCGTGGGCGGGAGCTACAGCACGACGCAGTCGGTCGCCATCAGCGACGCAACTTCGGGCGCGACGATCTATTACACGACTAACGGAACCACGCCCACCACATCTTCGACGAAGTACGTGGGCGCAATTACAGTGAGCGCATCCGAGACGTTGGAGGCCATCGCGGTGGAGACCGGAGACACCAACAGCCCGGTGGCGTCTGCAGCTTACACAATCGGCTCGGGTAGCACCACGTACATCGATTACCCGAGCGGCGGATTCACAACAACCTCTCTTAGTCTGAATGGCGTGGCGACCGTTGCGACCGGAGGAGTGCTGGAGCTTACTAACGGCGGAACCGGCGAGAATCCGTCCGCCTGGTTCAAAACAGCGGTGCCCGTCGGCAGTTTCATTACCGACTTCACCTTCCAGCAGTTGAATGCATCGGCCGACGGGATGACTTTCGCGATTCAGAACAACAGCCTTCGGGCGCAGGGCGATACGGGAGGGGGACTTGGATACCAGGGAATTCCCACCAGCGTCGCCGTGAAGTTCGATCTCTACAGCAATGCGGGTGAGGGTCCGGATTCAACCGGCTTGTACACCGATGGCGCGGCGCCGACGGTTCCGGCAGTCAATCTGAGTTCGACGGGAATCAATCTGCACAGCGCTGATGTGATGCATGCGCACATGGTCTATGACGGAACGAATCTGACCATGACGCTAACCGATACGGTGACCAATGCCACGGTGACCGAGGTCTTCCCGGTGAATATCCCCAGCGTTGTCGGAGGCAGCACCGCCTGGGTGGGATTCACGGGCGGCACCGGGGGCACCACCGCGACACAGAATGTGCTGTCTTGGACGTACGTGAGCCCAGCAGGAAGCGTCGTTGCCGCGCCAACCTTCAGCCCCGCGGGCGGCAGTTACGCCACATCGCAGAAGGTGACGATCAGCGATGCGACCAGCGGGGCAACCATCTATTACACGACCAATGGGACCACGCCAACGACGTCGTCCAGCGTGTATAGCGGTGCGATTACTGTGAGCGCAACGGAGACGCTGGAGGCCATCGCGGCTGCGACCGGCGACACCAGCAGCCCTGTAGCTACGGCTGTTTACACCATCACTCCGGCAACGCTGCCCGCGCCGGCGTTCTCACCTGCGGGCGGCACCTACACCACGTCGCAGTCGGTCACCATCAGCGATGCGACCAGCGGGACTACCATTTATTACACGACCAATGGGACCACACCGACCACGTCGTCGAGCGTGTACAGCAGCGCTATCACAGTGAGCGCAACGGAGACGCTGGAGGCCATCGCGGTTGAGACGGGCTTCACAAACAGCCCAGTAGCCACGGCGGCCTACACCATCGTTCCGGCAACGCTGCCCGCGCCGACGTTCTCACCTGCGGGCGGAACCTACAGCACGTCGCAGTCGGTCACCATCAGCGATGCGACCAGCGGGACGACCATCTATTACACGATCAATGGTACCGCGCCAACGACCTCTTCGTCGAAGTACGGCAATGCGATCACAGTAAGCGCAACGGAGACGCTGGAGGCCATCGCGGTTGAGACGGGCTTCACCAACAGCCCAGTGGCTACGGCGGCCTACACCATCAGCACGGGTAGCACCACGAACATCAATTACCCGAGCGGAGGTTTCACAGCCGCTTCTCTTAGCCTGAATGGCGTTGCGACCGTTGCGACCGGAGGAGTGCTGGAGCTTACTAACGGCGGAACCGGCGAAAACCCATCCGCATGGTTCAAGACGCCGGTTCCGGTTGGGAGTTTCACGACCGATTTCACCTTCGAGCAATTGAATGCTTCCGCGGATGGGATGACGTTTACGATTCAGAACCACAACATTTGGACACAGGGTGACACCGGAGGCGGTCTTGGATACCAGGGAATTCCCAACAGCGTGGCCGTGAAGTTCGATCTATTCAGCAATGCGGGCGAGGGTCCGGATTCAACCGGCTTGTACACCGACGGTGCGGCGCCGACGGTTCCGGCAGTCAATCTGAGTTCGACAGGGATCAATCTTCACAGCGGGGATGTGATGCACGCGCACATGGTCTATGACGGGACCAATCTGACCATGACGTTGACCGATACGGTGACCAGTGCGACGGTGACCGAGGTCTTCCCGGTCAATATTCCCAGCGTGGTGGGAAGCACTACGGCCTACGCCGGCTTCACCGCCGGCACGGGAAGCACCTCCGCAACACAGAATGTGCTGTCGTGGAGCTATGTTTCACAGTAATTTGGCCTGACACCCTTCCATGGTTTAGGGAACCTCTGAACAAGGGGATGTTCTGAGAGGGCACGACTTTAATCGTGCCGTAATCGTCGCAGAATGAACGCGGGCTTTAGCCTCCGAGGGAATGCTCATCCGCACTAGCAACTTGTTCAGAGCTTCCTTAGTGCTGGGCGGGCTTGGTAGCTGGCTTAGCCGCCGATTTGGCTCCGGTTGCAGCGGGCGGGAGTGCGGGAAGAATCCGAGCTGCTTTGATCTTGTCCATGTCGGGAAAATTGGCCTTCAGGTAAGCGTCGCCCTGGTCGGCGATCAGATCCTGGCGCGGCGATTCGCGGTAGCCGGGATAGATCTTGTTGACCACGTCCATGCCTTCGACAACCGTGCCGAAGGGCGCAAAGCCCATGCCGTTGAGGCGGGTGTTGTCAGCATAGTTGATGAAGAGCTGCGTGGTGCGGGTGTTGGGGCCGGCCGTGGCGAAGACGAGGGTTCCGCGCTTGTTGCTCTGCACGACAGGGTCATCCTGGATTCTTGCCTCATGCCAGACCTTATTGACGGCGGGGTCGGCACTGAGCCCGAACTGCACGACGAAGCCGGAAACGACGCGAAAGAAGGCCGCGTTGGTGAAGTAGCCGTTGCGTACCAGATTGTAAAAGCGGTCTGCGCCAAGGGGCGCCCAGTCGCGATGAACCTCGACGACAAAGTCGCCCGCTGTGGTCGAGAACTTTGCCTTGAAGTCCGCTGGCGCCTTGGCCGTGAGCGATGCCGGATTGAGCAGGGACGGGCGCGGACGGGCTGAGGTGTGCGCGGCGCCGGTCTTGGCCGTGGAGCTTTGGGCGGGAGCGCTTTTGGCAGCCGGGGTCTGGGCGTGAACGAGAAGGCTTGCACACAGGACAATGGTTGTCGCGATTGCTTTCATGACGACAATTATACGAAGCGCCGGCCTCGGTCTGGCCACCGAAGAGACAGAAAAAGGCGAGTCCGGGCCGGGTGCGCCGCCGGGAGCTGATACCATTCCTGCCGTTGCGAGGAATGACCGAATCGCCATCAATCCCATAAGCAGGTTGGTGCTAGCATCTTGAGTGTGCTCTCCCGTGTTGCTGCGACCCATGACAGGCGTATTCGATGATTCTCTGGGATTAACTGCTTGAAAGAGGTTGTCAACTTATGAATTGTAAACATATTGATGTAATATCCGTTGCGGCGGGCATCCTGCTTTCAATCAATTGCTGCGTTTTTGCTCAGGGTGCCCCCGAATCAGCCGCCAAGCCGCTCCCGTTTGTGAGCCCCATATTCGGCGACAACATGGTCATGCAGCGTGGGAAACCGAATACTATCTGGGGCTGGTCTGAACCGGGTGATCATGTCGTGGCACGGATTGGGGAGCAGACGGCATCTGCCGTGGCAGGAGCCGACCGTCGCTGGCAGGTAAGCATTCAGCCTCCTCCTGCCGGCGGTCCGTATACGATTCGCATCACCGGCCACGACACGGTGGAGTTGCACAACGTTTTGGTCGGCGATGTCTGGCTGTGCGGCGGGCAATCGAACATGCAGGTCGGGCTTGGGATGACGTTCACCGGGCCTGCCGACGTAAAAGCCGCTAACAATCCTGAGATTCGCTTCTTCTCTGTCGCCTCTCAAACTGCCTACCGGCACGCCGACGTTGTAGAGGGAAGCTGGAAGGCAGTCTCGCCCGAGACGGCAGACCGGGTCTCGGCGGTTGCGTATTACTTCGCGCGCAGGGTCCAGCAGGATATTCATGTTCCCATCGGCCTGATCGTGGATGCGCTGGGCGGAACGCCCGCAGAGGCCTGGACGAGCGCTGCGGCGCTTCGCCCTCTTCACGATTTTGATATTCCGCTGGCTGAGTTGGAGAGGCTGTCTTCAGAGGGCGCGCCTGAATACGGCAACTACGTGATGCATTGGTATGACCAGTACGACATCGGACTCAAAGGCAACTGGGCTGCTCCGGATTTGGACGATTCGAGTTGGAAGCCCGTCGACATTCCGGGCGGATTTGCTGATCTGGGTGTGCCCGAGACTCCGGCGTTGGCCTGGTTCCGTAGGGAGATTGTCTTGCCCGATCCGCTGCCGGCGGGCCGCACTTTGTTGTTCCTCGGATCGGTGGAGCGCATGGATACGGCGTATATCAACGGTACGTTTGTCGGCGCCAGCGCATGGGTGGAGAACCCTCGGGTCTATTTTGTCCCCGAAGGCCTCTTGAAACCTGGACGGAACACCCTCGCGATTCGCGTACTGAAGACAAAGCCGGACGGTGGATTCCTGGGAAAGCCGGAAGAGCTTCACCTGATGCTGGGCGACAAGTCGATCGTCCAACTGGCAGGGAAGTGGAAGGGCCAGCTGAGCGTGGATGCACGTCCTCCGCAACCTCTACCCATTGCTTTTGAGAATTGGCCGGTGATGCCCTCGGTTCTGTACGAAGGAATGCTGGCGCCGATTGCGCCGCTCGCGATTACAGGTGCTCTCTGGTACCAGGGAGAACAGAACTCTGAGAGGGGCTATCAGTATCGCAAAATCCTTCCAGTCATGGTCGCGGACTGGCGAAGGCTATTCGGACAGGGCAATTTCCCCTTCTACATCGTCAGCCTGCCGGCCTTCAAACATCGCAGCGCGACGCCGGTGGACGACGCATGGGCTGAAACGCGGGAGTCACAGGCGATCACGGCCGCCAGCGTTCCCAACTCCTGCCTTGCAGTCACGATTGATACAGGCGATCCGGATAACATTCACCCCAAGGACAAACAGCCTGTTGGCGAGCGGCTGGCCTTGTGCGCGCTGGCAAAAAACTACGGCGAGAAAGTAGCGTATTCGGGACCGACTCTGAAGACTGTCGAGCGCCTTCCAGGCTCGATCCGCCTGCACTTCGCAAACGCCGACGGCGGCCTGGTGGTAAAGGGATCAAAACTGGAAGAGTTCGCGATAGCGGGTGAGGACCGGAGGTGGTCTTGGGCCGATGCACGCATAGACGGCGATACCGTCGTTGTCTCATCTCCGTCGGTGGCGAACCCAAAAGAAGTGCGTTACGCATGGCAATCCAACCCCGCTGCTACATTATTCAACTTGGCAGGACTGCCGGCAGCGCCTTTCCGGACAGACGATTGGCCCGGAATTACAGAGAGCCAGAGGCCCTATTGATGTCGAGCGCTGTTGCTGGCGGGCTCATGAGACAATGACCTCGACAGCCTTCCCCGCTCCAACTTTGCGGCTGCCGGACAACATTGCATGGCTTTATCTTCAAGCGCATTGAATCTTCTCTTCGGCCGGCCGCTGGCTACCAGTGAGGAGCGCGCGGAGCACATCGGGCCTGTCGCAGGCATTCCCGTCTTCGGCCTGGACGCCCTCAGCTCTGCCGCATACGGCCCGGAGGCCGCGCTCACGCTGCTGATCCCTCTGGGCCTGCTCGGCGTGAAATACATCGTGCCGGTAAGCGCGGCCATTGTGATTCTGCTGGTCATCGTCTACTTCAGCTACCGGCAGACCATCGAGGCCTATCCCAAGGGCGGCGGCTCTTATACCGTCGCGAGCCAAAACCTGGGCGAGGGCGCGGGACTGCTGGCGGCGGCCGCGCTGATGATTGACTACACACTTACAGCCGCTGTCGGCATATCGGCCGGCGTCGGCGCGCTTATCTCCGCCGCGCCTGGCCTGCAGCCCTACACCTTACAACTCTGCCTCGCCGTGCTGGCCATTCTCACCATCATCAATATGCGCGGCGTCCACGACACCGGCGTAGTGTTCATGATTCCAACCTATCTGTTTACGGGCACCCTCTTGACCGTGATCGGAGCCGGTCTCTGGCATGTTCTGAACAGCGGGGGCCATCCCCATCCGGTCGCGGCGCTGCCCGCAATGCCTGCGGCCACCGCCGCAGTGAGCCTGTGGCTGCTGCTCAAAGTTTTCTCTTCCGGTTGCACGGCAATGACGGGCGTCGAAGCGGTGAGCAACGGTGTCATGGCCTTTCGCGACGACACGCGCAAAAATGCCAAGATCACGCTGACGATCATTATCGTTCTGCTTGCGGTAATGCTTGCCGGCATTGCTCTCTTGTGCCGCGCCTACGGCATTGCCGCCACCAACCCCGACGGACCCGGCTATGAGAGCGTGCTTTCGATGCTGACGCGCGCGGTGATGGGCCATGGCTGGTTTTATTACGTAACCATCGGCTCGGTGCTGCTGGTGCTGGCGCTCTCTGCCAACACAGCCTTTGCCGATTTTCCAAGGCTCACTCGCGCTATCGCCCTTGATGACTACATGCCTCATGTCTTTCTGCTGCGTGGCCGCCGGCTGCTTTACTCCTGGGGTATCTATGTCCTGGTGGCTCTCACCGCAACCCTGCTGATCGTCTTCGGCGGCGTGACCGACCGCCTGATTCCGCTCTTCGCCATCGGTGCATTCATGGCCTTTACACTTTCCCAGGCCGGCATGGTGATGCACTGGAAGCGCCAGGTTCCACCCCGTGGACCAGGACCTGACAGCCGGAGCCCAGGAGGCAATGCCCGCCTGCATATGTTCGTCAACGGCCTGGGCGCGGTCGCAACCGGCGTCACCACGATCGTGGTTCTGGTGGCCAAGTTTGCCGATGGCGCCTGGATCACGGCGGTGCTGATTGCGCTCATGATCCTGCTCATGCGCGCCGTCAAGCGCCACTATGCCGGAGTGGACAGCGAGACGGCCTGCGACCGGCCCATCGTTCCCGCCCAAATAAGCCAGCCCATCGTGGTCTTGCCCGTCGACAGTTGGAACCGGATTACAGAGAAGGCTCTATCCTTTGCTCTCGGCATGTCCTGCGATATTCGTTGCGTGCACGTGCAGACCGGCGACAAGCCGGACCCGATCTGCCAGGTCTGGGAAAAGGACGTGGCCGCCCCATTGCGCGAGGCCGGAAGATGCGTCCCAAATCTCGATACCCTGCAATCGCCCTTCCGCTATGTACTGGCGCCAATTGTCGATTACATTCTGGCGGTGGAGCAAGAGTCCACCTTCCGCAAAGTTTGCGTACTCGTACCGGAGCTGGTGGTGCATCACTGGTGGGAGAATCTGCTCCATAACCGCCGCGCGGATATGCTGAAGGTCATCCTGCTTCTCCGCGGCAACCGGCGCATCATTGTGGTCAACATCCCCTGGTATCTCGAACGGGATTGAGAGCTTGCCCAGAATTCAAGCGACAGGAAATGGCCGGCCTGAACCGTGCTCAAACACGGAATGGACAGCAGCCAGGGAGTTCGCTGGCATTGAGCCCAGATTCATTTAAATATATCCCGTGCGCTCTTGACGAGATCGATCACTCGTTCGGCAAAACTACGTGACGGTTAAGAGTCTCGTGTCTGCTTGCGTCCGGGTAAAATGGGCGTCGCTCGCTGAGAGGCTGGACCAGGAGCGGAACCCCCGCTTTCCCCATGGAGACCGTCGGAGAACTTGACTTGTTCAGAACCTCTCAGGCCGACCAGACTGCGCGATTGCCGCGCCCGCTTGAAACAAATCCCATATCCACCGAGATTCCCCGCACGCACTTGAGCAGGTGATTGGCGATCGAAGGCAGCTTCTGCGCGGTGACGCGGAAGGACGGCCCGGAGACACTCACCGCCGCTACCGGGAGCCGCTGCGCATCCAGCACCGGCACGGCGATGCAGCGCAGGCCCTCTTCCAGTTCCTCATCGTCCACGGCGTAGCCGCGACGGCGGGTCTTGTCGATCTCCACCCGCAATGCCTCTGCCGTGGCGATGGTGCGATGCGTAAAGCGCTCGAAGCGAATGCGGTGCAGAATATCGGCAATCCGCTCTTCGGGCAGAAACGCCAGAATGGCCTTACCCACCGAGGTGCAGTGCACCGGGTTACTGGCGCCGATGCGGGTGATCATGCGCACCGAGCGGGCCGGCTCGATCTTGTCGATGTAGATCACGTGCGCGCCCTCGAGTATGCAGAGATGCGCCGTCTCTTCGGTCTCGGCAACCAATCGGCGCAAGTGAGGCTGCGCGCGGTCGCGCAGGTCATATTGCTCGATGGCGCGGTTGCCCAGATCAAATAGCCTCAGCCCCAGGCGAAACTTGCCGCTGGCGGTGCGCTCCACCATCCGGTGCCTCTCCAGCACCATCAGAAAGCGATGCGCCGTGCTCTTGTGCAACTGGAGCGAAGAGGCAACCTGCGCCAGGCCGAGCGGCGTGTCGCTCTCGCCAAGCAGATCCAGTACCGCGAATGCCCGGTCCAGGGCCTGAACTTTATAGGTGCCTTGCGGCGTAGAATCTCGCATTGCGGTCCCTCATTTCACTCGTTGAATCCATTTTCAGTCTCCGTAAATTGGGACGCAATGTCAAGTGCTGATATGGAATGCCCGTTTGTGAGATGAAGCCGCCGCGAGATGAGTCCAAAGTGCCTTTTTCGGTGGCTTTGGCGGCAGAGCTACCCCGTTTCCCGCGAAAGTATTCTCAAAGACGATAGCTTGGATCTATGCTATGCCGATAGACTGAATGAGCGGTTGTCGAGTTTACCCGGGGAGGGTGAACCGTCTTGCCTGCGCTGCGAAACTAGGCGCAAAAGGCAACTTGAGCGGATGTGAATCCGCGGAAACGCACGATACAAATGGGAGCAGAAACTCTGACATGTCAGGCTTTTCTCAAACCACTGATGCCCTGAATGCAAGCACATTGTCGGTTGCGGTCATCAGCCCGGACGATCAACGCCGCGGAGCCGCAATGGGGGCTCTGGGCGAGTGCCAGATTGGCCAGATCCGGGAGTTCACTTCCTACCCCGCCAACCCCAACGATGCGTCGGGGATGCTGGGAAACAACTTCGATGTTGTCATTGTCGATCTTGACAGCGATCCGGAGAGCGCCTTCGATCTGGTGGAAAGCATTTGCACCCATGGCCTGGGAACAGCAATGGTCTTTTCGTCAGGGGATGATCCGAACACCCTGCTTCGATCGATGCGCGCCGGCGCGCGTGAGTTTCTCCGCATGCCGATCAACTCCGCCGCGATGGGCGAGGCTTTGGTTCGGGCCTCGGCCCTCCGCACGGTGATTCGCCCACCCAAGAAAACAGACGGCAGATTACTTGTATTTCTCAGCGCCAAAGGCGGTTCCGGTGTGACCACCCTGGCCTGCAACTACGCGGTCTCGCTGGCCCAGGAATCGGGACAAAAGACACTGTTGATCGATCTCAATTTTCCGCTTGGAGATGCGGCGATCAACCTCGGAATCAAGGCTCAATATTCGACCGTAAGCGCGCTTCAGAATTCCAGCCGGCTCGACTCCAGCTTTCTTGCGACCATGCTGGTGAAGCACGACTCAGGCCTGAGCGTTCTTGCGGCCCCAACCGAACTGGCCACTACGCATTTCTCCGATGAGGCTGTCGACAAACTGCTGGAGGTCGCACGCCAGGAGTTCGACTATGTGGTCGTCGATGCAGGATCGAGGCTTGAGTTGCAGCATACTCATCTCTTCGATCGATCCGCCACCATCTACCTGGTTACGCAGATCGGCATTCCCGAGCTGCGAAACTCCAATCGCCTGATTACCAAGCTCTCCACTGCCGCCAGCCCCAAACTCGAAATCGTGATCAACAGATACGATCCTCGCAACATGGGAATCGCTGAAGATCAAATCACGAAAGCTCTGACCAAGCAGGCCGAGTGGAAGGTTCCCAACAACTATGCAGCCGTGCGCAAGATGCAGAATACGGCTACGCCGCTCACGGAAGACGACTCTGAGATTGCACGATCGATCCGTCAGATGACCAGATCCATTACGGGGCAGCCCGCTGTACCGGAAAAAAAGAAGGGCTTCAGCCTCTTCAGGTGAGTCGCTGAGGCATGTTCGCACCATCAGGACGCAGCCTTTGGATTCGGCGGCGTTCGAGGCAAGCGGCAGATTCAGAATCGCGGAGTTTCCCCAGCTTTCGCAGATTTTGAAATCCGCTGAATCCAAAAGGGACGGGATCGTCCCAGGAAACACAGTAAAAGTCCCGCTCATGAACCGGGCACGGATAAGACGGCCGGTCAACAGTGAGGGCGAGGGGAGCAGAAGACAATGGCGCCACGGGCGAGTTCGGAAAGGTTTGGCCGGAAGAGCGAGCGGGAAGTGTATCTCGACCGCATGGATGAGGCAATGCCGTGGGGAGAATTGCTGGCTCTGGTGATGCCGCATGATCCGGCGGCGACAGGCGAGCGGATTCCGTCGGGGCTGCCGATCCTGCTTCGGACTTACTTTGCACAGCAATGGTTCAACCTTTCCGATTCCGCCGCGGAAGAGGCGCTTTATGAGTCGCCCGTGCTGCGCCGATTCACGGGAATCGATCTGAATGTGGCCGCCGCGCCGGACGAAACGGCGATCCGCGATTTTCGCCAACTGCTGGAAGAGAACAATCTGGACCGGGAGATGCTGGCCAGGGTGAATCGCCATTTGAAGGCGCAGGGCATCCAAGTCTCGACCACTCCGAGAACGGATGCAAAGATCGTCGACGCGTCCTCCTCGATCGGGAATGCCGAGGGTGAGCGCAATTTCCAGAACCAACGGGCCCAGGAAGGCGCCCAACCGTACGCCGCGGCCGACGCGTATCAGCCGTCGGAGTTGCCGCGCGGCGATAAAGGGCAGGTGAAGTCCCAGGAGTTGGACGGCCGCCGGACTCAAATCAAAGGTGAGGAAAGTCCTGCGCATCTTTTACTTAGCTCAGGCACATTGTCCGTTGCGATCATCAGCCCCGACAGCCGGCGCAGGAACGCCGCTACCGATGCTCTGATCCAATGCCAGAGCGGCCCCATCAGGGAGTTCACCTCCTATCCTCCCAACCCCAACGATGTGCCCCAGATGCTCACCCGCGACTTCGACGTTGTTCTCGTTGATCTGGATAGTGACCCGGAATATGCCCTCAACCTGGTCAAGAACATCTGTATCAACGGCCAGGCCACCGTCATTGTCTATTCCGAGCAGACCGGTCAGGACCTGCTGCTTCGATCGATGCGAGCGGGCGCCCGCGAGTTTCTCACATTGCCCTTCGGACAAGGCGCAATGGCCGAGGCACTGGGGCGGGCCTCGGCTCTTCGATCGGCAGTTCGGCACGCGCCAAGGACTGACGGCAAACTGCTTGTATTTCTCAGCGCCAAGGGCGGTTCCGGAGTCACCACGCTGGCCTGCAATTCTGCTGTCTCACTGGCCCAGGATTCCGGCCGAAGGACTTTGTTGATCGATCTCAATCTCCCCCTGGGAGACGCGGCCATCAATCTCGGAATCAGGGCTGATCACTCCGTGGTGGCAGCGCTTGAGAATTTCAAAAGGCTTGACTCGAGTTTTCTCTTCAGCCTGCTCGAAAAACATGGCTCCGGCTTATTCGTGCTTGCCGCGCCCAGCGAACTGGCTCCGACGCACGTCTCCGATGAGGCTATCGACAAGCTGCTGGAAGTCGCTCGCCAGGACTTCGATTATGTGGTGGTCGATGCCGGATCGAAACTCGACCTGCAAAGCACGCGCGTCTTTGACAAATCCGCCAACATCTACCTGGTCGCGCAGATCGGCATTGCCGAACTGCGCAACTCCAATCGCCTGATTGCACGGCTCTCCCTGGCCGGAGGACCCAAACTCGAGGTCATACTCAACAGGTACGATCCTCGCAGCCTGGAAATCGCCGAAGAACAGATTACAAAGGCTCTCACCAGACCGCCTGATTGGAAGATCCCCAACAACTATGCAGCCGTGCGCCGGATGCAGAACACGGCTGTCTCGCTCATGCGAGATGATTCTGAGATCTCACGGGCGATCCGGGAAATGACCCGGTCCATCAGCGGCCAATCCTCAACCACGCGGAAGAAGAAGGGATTCGGCTTCTTCCGTTGAGGAAGGGGCCTCTCTGGCCGTGCCAGCGTTGTCGTGGCAGATCCCAGGAACCGTCGTTAGACCCGCAGCCCCTCGAAGTGCCGCAGGAAGCACCCGCCTTCACCGGCATTTTCCCGCCCGGCCCCCTTTTATCTTCAAAACCGTCACAAAAGCCCGCGCCGCGCACCCCTTGCGCTATCATTGCGTCTAAGGGGTGAGCGGCCCGTGTCCCCGTAGGGCCGCCCCGGTGGTGATTGTGTCGAGATTCCTTCAGCGATTTGTCTTTGTTCTTTCCGTGGCGATCTTTGCCGCCCTCGGCCTGGGCTTCGTCCTGGGCGAATTCGGGCTGTTCGGCGTCCATGCCGGCGGCCAGCAGGATGGCGCCTACCGCCAGATGCGCGTTTACGACGACGTGCTGAAGAGGGTCCAGACCGACTATGTGACTGAGCCCAATATCGATGACGTGACCACCGGAGCGCTGCATGGCTTGTTGGAGTCCCTCGACGCCGACTCCAGCTACCTCACCGCGACCGAGTACAAGATTTACAAGGAACGTCCGGCGACCGGCGTCGCGCAGGTCGGCATTACTGTATCCAAGCGCTTTGGCTATGCCACCGTGGTCAGCGTGCTGCCCGGTTCGCCAGCCGACAAGGAGCACCTGACGGATGGCGACGTGATCGAGTCCATCGGCGAGCAGTCCACGCGCGAGATGTCGCTGGCGGTGATCCGGCTGCTGCTGGAAGGCAAACCGGGCTCCGCTTTGACCCTCTCGGTGGTGCGGCCGCGCAAGCCCGATCCGGAAAAGATAACTCTGATTCGCTCCATCGCCTCGGTGCCGGCGCTTGCCGAGCAACAATTTGATGGCTCGACCATCCTTTATCTGAAGCCCGGCGCGCTGACCGCCTCCCGCGTAGACGAAATCGCTGCTGCCATCAAGTCCTCCAAGGCCCGCAAGGTGCTGCTCGATCTGCGCGACTCTTCCAGCGGCGACCCCCAGCAGGGGCTGCGGCTGGCAAATCTATTCTTGAAGCAGGGCACGCTGGCCGCGCTTGAGGGGCAGAAATATCCTCGCCAGGTTTTCTCGGCCGACCCTGCAAAATCCCTGACCGACGCTCCTTTGGCCATCCTGGTCAACCGCGGCACCGCGGGCCCTGCCGAGTTGACGGCCGCGGCCATAGAAGACGACAAGCGCGGTGATGTAGTGGGCGAACGCACCTTTGGCGAAGGATCGGTGCAGAAGACCATCGAACTGCCCGACGGCGCCGCTCTGGTGTTGACCGTAGCCAAATACCAGACCCCCAGCGGCAAGAAAATCCAGGACGATGCCGTGACGCCCAACGTGATCGTAGGCCAGGCGCTCGATGACGAAGATGAGGATGCTCCGCAACCCAAGGGCGACGAGCCGCTCGACAAGGCTCTCGGACTGCTGAAGGCCAAGAACGGCTGAAGCTCTTATGCCGATTGGTTCGCAATAGCCACTCCATGCATACCAGGCAAGCGCACACGTGCTAGCCTTTTGCTAAGGCATCTCTCCGCCGCACTAGAGAGAAGCGCCCTTGAGGCTTGAACCGTTTGGCTATCACTCCCATTCAGCCTCCCGAATCCCGAGGCCTTGCACGGCCCCGCCGGCTTCAGGCCGAGCCGGTGCCCGAGCA
Organism: Occallatibacter sp.; assembly: GCA_049522255.1. Taxonomy (GTDB): domain Bacteria; phylum Acidobacteriota; class Terriglobia; order Terriglobales; family Acidobacteriaceae; genus Telmatobacter. The sequence goes on along the minus strand of JBEKOA010000008.1, from coordinate 34,505 downwards.
TCAGAGGCGCAAGCTGGCCGGCAAGTTCGCGCTCGCCGCGCTGCTCACTCTGGCTGTGATTACGGGCTCGCTGGCCGGACTGACCTTGGTCTACAGCGTCGATCTGCCGCAGATCCACGATCTTGAGCGATACCGGCCCTCCACCACGACCGATCTTTATGACCAAAAGGGCCGCATCATCGGCTCGTTTGCCCTGGAACGGCGCGAGGTGGTCGATTACGACGACTTTGCGCCGGTGCTGCGCCAGGCCGTGATCTCCATTGAAGACAAGAGCTTCGAGTCGCACTGGGGCATCAACGTGCTGCGCATCGCCGGAGCGCTATGGCACGATCTGCGCAGCCATGGACGAGCCCAGGGCGCATCCACGCTGACCATGCAGTTGGCGCGCAATTTGTTTCTCTCCTCCGAGCGCACCGTCGGCCGTAAAGTGCAGGAGGCGTATCTCGCCATTCAGATCGAGCGCGCCTTCACCAAGCAGCAGATCTTCACCCTCTACGGAAATCAGATTTATCTGGGCAGCGGAATGTACGGCTTTGAGGCCGCGTCGCAATACTATTTCTCGAAGCATGCCCGCGATCTGACGCTCACCGAGGCGGCTCTGCTGGCCGGCCTGCCCAAGGGACCTGCGGCCTACTCTCCGATCCTCAATCCCGAGAAGGCGCTGCGCCGGCGCAATCTTGTGCTCACCGAGATGGAGGCTGACCGGGTGATCTCGCACCACGATGCCGAGCAGGCCCGCGCCGCCCCGCTCGGTCTGCACATCGCCCAACCGGAGATGTCTGTCGCCCCATGGTTCGAGGAGAGTGTGCGGCAAGAGCTGGAAAAGCGCTTCGGCGCCGAAGAGGTGCATGAGGCCGGACTCAAGGTTGAAACCACGCTCGACCTCGACCTGCAAAAGACGGCCAATGCCGCCGTACTGGATGGACTGGCGACCTATGAGCGGCGGCGGGGCTGGCTTGGTCATGACCAGCAGGGCAAGATGGAAAATGTCCTCGCCGGCGGCAACACAATCGAAGACTACAAGCACCCTGACTGGGCAATGAAGACCGGGCCCGGCGACTACGTACATGCCGTGGTCACACGCGTGCTGCCCTTGGAGATTCATGCCCGCGTGGGTTCCGGCGAGATCGTCCTTATGCCGGACGACTGGAAGTGGACGGGGCAGCGCTTCGCCGATGCCCTCGTCAAACCCGGCGACGTGATCTATGTGCATCTGGCCGATACGATGGAAGGCAAGACGCGCCGCGCCGTTCTTGAACAGGACTCAGGCGCGCAAGGCTCTCTGATGGCCATGGACAACACCACCGGCGACGTACTGGCCCTGGTGGGCGGGCGCGACTACGCGCTCTCGCAGTTCAACCGTGCGATCCAATCCGAGCGGCAAACCGGCTCCAGCTTCAAGATCTACGACTACACCGCGGCCATCGAGGACGGCGCCAAACCCGACGACATCATCGTTGACGGGCCGGTCAGCTTTGGCGGCTACACTCCACACAACTACGAGAACGACTACAAGGGCGCGATGACGCTGACCAACGCCTTTGCCGAGTCGCGCAACATTCCCGCCCTCAAGCTGGCTGCGCGCGTCGGTATTCACAAGGTCATCGACGTGGCCCATCGCTTCGGCGTGACTTCAAATATTCCCGCCTACCTGCCGGTGGCCATCGGCGCCGTCGAGATCACGCTCCAGGAGCAGGTGGCCAGCTATTCGGTCTTTCCCAACGACGGGTTGCGCGTGAAGCCGCGATTGATTCGTAAGGTGGAGAATGCCGACGGCATCACGCTATGGGAAGACCCTCCTGCCGTTGACGATGTGATCGACCAGCAGACCGCGCGCACCATGATGACTCTGCTGCGCGCCGTTGTACAGCACGGTACAGGCCAGGCCGCGGCGCAACTCAACCACCCGCTGGGAGGAAAGACCGGAACCACCAGCGACTACACCGACGCCTGGTTCCTGGGCTTTTCTCCCTCGGTCACTTGCGGAGTCTGGGTGGGCTTCGACAGCCGTGAGTCGTTGGGCGACAAAGAGACTGGGGCCAAGGCCGCGCTTCCCATCTGGATGACAGTGATGCGTCAGGCCATCCTGGGCAAGGAGAACGAGCAGTTCCTCGGCGATACGGCGGACAACTCCACGCTGAAAGCCTCAGCCGAGCTGCCCGGCAAGCAGGTTGCAGCCGGTTCATCCGCATTGGCCGTCAAGGCGGATGTGCCCTCCAAGCCGCTTGCAACTCCAGCCTCGGCCGCAGCGGCACCCAAACCGCCAGCACAACCCACCGGACGATCCTCGGCGCAGCCAGCCGCCGGAGCCAAGCCTCTCGTAAAGCCTGCGCTGCCTCCTCAACCGGCTTCAGCCAAACCCGCGGGCACGGTCAAACCTGCGATGAGTCCAAGTCCGGTTCTGCCGAATCCACGGGACCAGCGGCAAGGCCGGCCCGCGCCCGAATAACCGACAAGAGAGTTCCTTTGCAGCAGGCTGCTTCACTCCTCGCGCAGCAGGATCAGAGGATTGACCGACAGCGCGCGCTGCGCCGGAATCCAGGTAGCCACCAGGCCCAGCAAGGCCATCGCCACAACCACGCCGCCCAGCACCAGCGGGTCGCGCGGCGTTGCCTGATAGACAATGAATGCCAGCACCCTGGAGGCGAGAATCCCGAGGAGCAATCCAGCAGCCGAGCCAATCGCAAGCAGCTTGAATGCCCGCCCCAGCGCCGCCTGCAACACTTCACCTCGCTGTGCGCCGAGAGCGATGCGAATGCCCAGCTCCCGCAGCCTCTTGCTCACCGAGTACGCAGCCATTCCAAAGATGCCGGTGATCGACAGCATCGCTCCGAGAGCGCCCAGCACACCCAGCGACAGGCTGGCCATTCGCGCGGGGAACATGCTGAAGTCGAGTTCCCGGTTCCAAGTCAGGATGTCAAGAGGCATCCCCGAATCCAATGAGCGCAACCTGGTTCGCACCTCCGCGGCAAGCTGCTGCGGATCGCGCGGCGATCGTACCAATAGCCACTGCTCGCCGAGTGGGTCTTGCTGCGTGACGGGGAAGAACATCGCCGGCTGCTGTGCCTCGGTAATACTCATGTATTTTCCGTTCTCTACGATGCCCACCACCTGCACCCGCGTTCCGTCTTTCACCTTGAAATACTTCCCGACGGCGTTCACTGACGATCCAAGAATCTTGGCGGCAAACTCGCGATTCACAATGGCTACCGGCGGCGCGCCCTTGTCGTCATGCCAGTTGAAGATCCGGCCCTCCAGCAGCGTCGTTCCGGCGGCATGGAGGTAATCGGGCGAGATCACATACATGTAAGAGTTGGCCGCCGCGTTGGCCGGACGCAGGTCCGTAGTTCCATCGCGAAAGACATCCGACGACCAGCTTCCGCCCCTGCCCAGCGGGGCAAAGCTCACCAGTCCCACATGCTCCGCGCCCGGTATCGACTCCAATGCATCGATCATGCGCCGTTGCATGGGAGGAATGGCTGCCGGGCTATAGCCGGCCATCTTCAGGTCGGTCTCAACCATGAGCACGTTGTTGGGCTCGATGCCGAAGTTGCTCTTCATCGAGCGCGCAAGTCCGCGCACCGCGACCATCGACGATGTAACCAGCACCGCGCATATGGCGATCTGCACCACCAGCAGAACATCTCGCACCGTGATTCGCCGTCCCACGTTTCCCGTCGATCCTGCCTTGACAATTTCATAGGGGTTGGTCGCAAGCACCTGGCGCACGGGCACGATGCCGAAGAGGAAGCCGCTGACCAGTGCCAGAGCAAGCGCCACCAGATAGAGACTGGCGTCCGGCTGCACGGGCACATGGATGGGAACTCCGGAAAACGGCTGCCAGGTGTCAAGCTGGCGCAACAGAGTGATGCTGGCCAGCAGTCCGGCCGCGCCTCCGGCAACCGAGATCAGCACGGCCTCGGTCAGCAGTTGGCGCAGAATACGCGTGCGGCTCGACCCCAGCGCCAATCGGAGAGCCACTTCGCGCGAGCGGTCGCTGGCCCGCGCGGCAAACAGGCTGCCCAGGTTGGCGCAGGCGGCCAGCAGAATCAGCCCGGCAAGCAGCATGAGAGCAGAGACAAACGCGCGAACTGGACGGCCAATAGCGCTGGGCAAACTCGGCCGGCCAAGAGCGAAGTTCTCTTTAGAATCCTCATTGGGGTATGCTTTTGCAAGCCCTGCGCCAACCGTGTTCAAATCCGCGATTGCCTCATCGCGTGTCACTCCTTGCTGAAGGTGCCCCAGCACCTGAATCACCCCGCGGTGCGCTCGATTGCTTAATCTACTATCGCCAACGATTTGATCCTGGTTGACCATGGGAACATAGAAGTTGGCGGCAAAGAAAATGAATGTCCCGCGAAAGTCGGGCGGCGTCACGCCCAGAATGGTGATGGGATGACCATTCACGCGCACCACGCGGCCCACCACACCCCGGTCGTCCTGAAAGTGGCTGTGCCAATAGGCATAAGTGAGCACAATATAAGGAGCGCTATTCATTCCCTTTTCATCGGATGGATGGAAGAAGCGCCCTACATAGGGCTGAATGCCCAGTAAGTCGAAGTAGTTTCCCGTCGCTTCCAATCCCCAGATGCGCGAGGGATCCTTGCCTGTGTCGAGCGCGACTTCAGAGAGAGCCAGCGCGGCGATTCCGTCAAAGCTGTGGTTGCGATCGCGTAGATCGAGATAGTTCGGATACGACTCCCAATCGTCGTTGCTCGCGTGATTGATCGCGTAAAGGCTCTTCGCGTCGGGCACATTCACCGGGCGCAGGATCAGCGCGTTCATCACGCCGAAGACCACGGCGTTTGCGCCGATGGCCAAGGCCAGCGTCAACACGGCGGCCATCGTGAAGCTGGGCGAGTGGCGCAACTGGCGTAGCGAGAATCGCAGATCCTGCAACAGGTTGGTCATGTTCGGCCTCCGGTGACGTTGAGTCTATGGGTTGAACGAGAAGCACTTCGACAGCCAAAAGGAGGATTCTACAACTCCATGAGAACAAAGCATTTTGCGCGATCCGCCGAAAGAATGGCAGTCGAAATGGTGTCCAGTTTCGCCGGGAAATGTCCGCTAATGAACAAACACTTCGGCGGATTTAGCTTCTCGTGGTTCCTCAACCGCATCCTACGCAATCGCCGGCGGCCAGGTTCAACAGTGATCCCTTGCAGAATGAGACCTTGCACGGTCGGCTTGCGGATGGGGCGGGCGCATGGAAGGCCTGCTGCAAGAGATCCCGGATCTGTCCGGAATCGAACACTATAAATCGAAAAACGGCCACTATCCAGTGCGACTCCCGAATGTCTCCTCTGATAAACTGTTTGTTTTCAGCAGGAAAAAACAGAGGGCCTTTGGCACGCCAGGTGCTTTGATTCCTAGCGTCATGGATATCGCACGCCCCGATCTATCGCTTAAGAGGAAACGCCGCCTGGTGGTCTTCGCCGTTGTCGCTTTGGCAACACTCACTTTGGCGGCGACCGCTGTCTACCGGCTCAAGCCGGCTGCCCCCACAGTGGACCGCTCGACCATTTGGACGGACACGGTCAAGCGCGGACCGATGGTCAGGCAGGTGCGCGGCTCGACGGGAACCCTTGTTCCCCGCGAGGACTCGATCGAGCTCATTCCCGCCCAGACCGACGCGACCGTCGTTCGCATACGCGTCTTGCCGGGCGCCAAGGTCACTCCGGATACCATTCTGATGGACCTGGCCGATCCCCAGCTTCAGCAGGAAGTGCTCAACGCGCAGTTGGCGCTCAAGGCCGCGCAATCGGACTACAAGAGCCTTCAGGCCACGCTCGAAAGCACGCTGATGGACAAGAAGGCCGCAGCGGCCCAGGTGAACTCCGACTATACCCAGGATCAGTTGCAGGCGCAGACCGACAAGGCGCTTTACGATCTGGGCGTGATCTCCGGTCTGGCTTACAGCAAGTCAAAAAACACGGCCGACCAGTTGACTGACCAGCACCAGCTGAGCCGGCAACAACTCGAAGTGAACCAGAAAGCGATCGAGATTCAGCTTGCCTCGGCGCAGACCAGGATCGACCAGGCCAAGGCGCTGCTGGATCTCTATCAAAGGCAGGCGGCGGCGCTCGAAGTCAGAGCCGGAATCTCCGGCGCCATGGCTCCGCTTGCAACTCCTTTGCAAGTAGGCCAGCACGTCGTCGCCGGAACCTCGGTGGCCGAGGTCATTCAGCTCGACAAACTCAAGGCCGCTTTGCAGATCGCTGAAACCCAGGCTCGCGATATCCAGATCGGGCAACCCGCCTCGATCGACACGCACAACGGCATCATTCCCGGCCACGTCACCAGAATCGACCCTTCCGTGGTGAACGGAACGCGCACGGTTGACGTAGCGCTCGATGGGCCCCTGCCGCCGGGAGCGGTTCCGCAGTTGAGCGTGGACGGCACCATCGATCTGGAGCGCATGGCCGATGTGCTTTATGTAGGCCGCCCTGCATTGGGCAACGAGAACTCGACATTGAGCCTCTTCAAGCTGGACACGAACGAAAAGGGCGCGGTGCGAGTGCCGGTCAAGGTGGGCCGGGCCTCGGTCAACAGCATTCAGGTGATCGAAGGGTTGAAGGATGGCGACACGGTGATCCTCTCCGACATGTCAAAGGAAGACAGCGTGGACCGCATCCGGCTGGAGTAAAAGCGGAGACCGGCAACGGGCTCCAGAAGGGAAACCGGAACGATGAAAGCCGGCATGGCGCTAAGTCGATTGGTAGCATTGCCACTGTTCTGCTGCGCGCTCTCGACGATCTTTTCGATGCACGCCGCGGCGCAGACCCAGGCCGGGGAATCCGGCGCCCCGGCTACATCGACACTTACCGTGCGCATCACTGGGATTCGAAACGCGAAAGGAAACCTCCGCGTGAAACTGAGCCGCGATTCAAAGGTTGTCGAGATGCGACAGGTCGAGATCGACGCAAAAACGCTTACCGCGCAAACAGTCTTCGCCAGGCTTCCGTACGGCGCCTACGCGGTGTCGCTCTTTCATGACGAGAACAAAAACGGCGAGTTGGATTCCAGTTTCTTGAGAATTCCGAAGGAGGGGTATGGTTTTTCAAACAACCCCTCCAAACGACTTGGCCCGCCCAAATACGAGGAGACGACATTTATGTTGAGCGAACCGCAATCGACGACCGAGATCAAGCTTGTTTACTGGTAGGCGACGCCATGGTTTTTGACACCTGACCGCAAGTGCAAGAGTACCGAACGCAGATCACCAATTTCTGACAACACGAGGGGGCTGGAATGGAATCGAACAATAAGCTGATTGAGATAGAAGATCTGACCAAGGTCTTCTACACCGACGAAGTGGAGACGCACGCGCTCTCCGGCATTCACCTGACCATCTCGCGCGGCGAGTACCTGGCCATGTCCGGGCCGTCGGGCTGCGGCAAATCCACCTTGCTTTCGATTCTCGGCCTGCTCGACACGCCCACCGGCGGCAAGTATCTACTCAACGGCAGTCCGGTCGAGAACTTGAGCTTCGGCGACCGTTCGCGCATTCGTAACCAGGAGATCGGATTCATCTTTCAAAGCTTCAACCTGATCGGCGATCTCACGGTCGAAGAGAATGTCGAGCTGCCACTCACCTATCGGGCCGGCATGCCTTCGGCCGAGCGCAAAAAACGCGTCAAGGAAGCACTGGAGCGCGTCAACATGGCGCATCGTATGAGGCATTATCCGGCCCAGCTCTCCGGCGGTCAGCAGCAGCGCGTGGCAGTGGCGCGTGCCTTGGCAGGCGCACCGTCGATTCTGCTGGCCGATGAGCCCACCGGCAACCTGGACTCGAAGAACGGCGAAGCGGTAATGCATCTGCTCGCCGATCTCCATCGCGAGGGCGCGACCATCTGCATGGTGACGCACGATCAGCGATTCGCCAAGCACGCCCAGCGCGAAGTGCACCTGTTCGACGGCAAGGTCGTCTCTGAAACTGAATTGAAGAAGCTCGAAGCGGAAGTCGAGGCGTAATCATGCTGTTTCAGGATCTGCAATACGCTTTACGGCAATTGCGCAAGTCGCCAGCTTTCACTGCCCTTGCAGTGGGTACGCTGGCCCTGGGTATCGCAGCCAACACGACAATCATCAGCTGGATCAACTCGACCCTATTCAATCCCATACCCGGTGTTCGAAGCACATCCAACATGCTCACGCTCCAGCGCGGCGAGAGAAGCGAGCATGCCAGCCCGCCTTTCTCTTACCTGGATTATGCGGACTTGCGCGATGGATCAAAGACCTTGTCGGGGTTGCTTGCCTATCACGATGACTACGTTGCCCTCACCGGCGACGGCAGGCCGCAGCGCATCTACGGAGCGTTAACCTCCGCGAATTACTTTGAGGTGATGGGTGTCAAACCCATTCTCGGTAGAACGCTGCTCGCCTCCAGCGCAAACGAACGTGCCGGCTCGCCGGAGGTCGTTCTCGGCTACGACTTGTGGCAGAACCGCTTTGCCGGCGATCCGTCCATCATAGGCCAGACGACACAGATCAACCTTCACACGTACACCATCGTCGGCGTTGCTCCACGCGGCTTTCAGGGATGCAAAAGCGGCCTGCGCACAGAGCTTTGGATTCCCCTCGGCATGGACCGGCAAGTGTGGGGCTCGACACGCATTGAAGATCGCAGCTTGTCCTGGCTCAATGTTCTGGGCGTGCTTCGGCCGGGCGCCGATCATCGGCAAGTCGAAATCGAACTCAATCTGCTCATGCAGCGTCTCGCCGATCGTTACCCGGATTCACATAAGGGAGCCAACCAGATCAGCACTGACCCGCTTTGGCGCTCGCCCTTCGGCGCCAACGTCTACTTCTATGGCAGTCTGCCGATTCTGCTGGCTCTGGCGGCCGTCTTGCTGCTGCTGGCCTGCGCCAATGTGGCCAACCTGTTGCTCGTTCGCTCAGTCGGGCGACGTCGAGAATTCGCCATCCGCTTGTCGATGGGAGCAAGCCGCTGGCAGTTGGTTCGGCAGCTCATGGTCGAGAATCTTTTGCTCGCCCTGGCCGGGGGCGGGGTCGCGCTGGCCATCACCTTCTGGACCGCACGCACGCTAGGCTCGTTCTTGCCTTTTACCACTCTTCCGATCAACATCAATGCGAGCGTCGATGGGACCGTCACTCTGGTTACGATTCTCATCGCTGCCGTGACCTCAGTTGTGGCCGGCGTGGTGCCGGCGTTGCGCGCATCCTCTCTCTCTCCCGCCGCCGTGCTCAAAGATGAAGCGCTCAATACCTCCGGCGGCCTGCACAAGTCGCGCCTAGCCTCTGGACTGGTCATCATGCAGGTTGCACTTTCACTGACCCTGCTGGTCTGCGCCGGATTGTTCGTCCGTAGTCTCAACAAAGCCCAGGAAGCCGATCTTGGCTTTGATCCCGATCATGTCTATTTGGCATCGTTTGACCTCGATCCGCTAGGATACCCCAACGCCAAGGCGCTTGAACTCGATCGCCAGATTCTGGCACGGGTCAAGTCGCTGCCCGGAGTTCAATCCGCGACACTGGCCGACTTTTCGCCCTTGAGCTTCACCATCCATTCAGAAGGCGTGCTGCCCGAAGGCTACATTCCCCGTCCACATGAATCCATTGAGGTCGACCGAGGAATTGTCGGACCCGGCTATCTCCAGACCTTGCGAACACCAGTGCTCGCCGGGCGAGACTTCACTGATGCCGACAATGCGGAGACGCAGCGGGTGGTCGTTGTCAATCAGGCCTTTGCGAATCGTTACTGGCCCGGCCAGGACGCAATCGGAAAGCGAGTTCAGATTTCCGGCCGCTGGAGCTCGGTGGTCGGTGTTGCCTCGAACGGCAAATACCGCCGTCTGACCTACGATTCGGCCCCGCTCTTTCTTACGCCTCTGGCGCAGCGTTATGAAGATCTGGTGACCCTCCATGTGCGCGTCGATGGCGACCCGATGGCATACTCCGCCGCCATCGACAAGGCGGTTCACGATCTCAGTCCCGACCTGCCATTGTTTAACGTCACCACCCTCAAGACGAATATGAAGATCGGCAACGTCTTTGAGCGTATCGTCGTGGTCTTCGCCGGATCCTTTGGGTTGCTGGCCATGTTGTTGGCGGCTGTCGGAATCTACGGGGTCGTTGCCTACTCGACCAAACAGCGCACCCACGAGATTGGCATTCGTATGGCCCTCGGAGCCGCGCGGGGCGATGTCTTCCGCCAGATCCTGCGGCAAGGGCTTCGCCTCACGCTGACTGGTCTCGCCGTCGGCCTCGCGGTTTCTTTCGCCTTCACCCGCCTGCTGCGTGGCTTGCTCTTTGGCGTTGGAACCACAGACTGGATTACGTTTGCAGCCGTATCAATTTCGCTGTGTATCGTCGCGCTCGTGGCTTGCTATGTCCCCGCGCGCCGCGCCGCTTACGTCGAACCCATGCAGGCACTGCGAACCGAATAACGATCTGTCCGAATCCTCAAACGGGAGAAACGAAGATGAACTCACTGCTTCAGGACGTTCGCTACGCGCTGCGCCAGTTACGCAAGTCGCCTGGCTTCAGCTTGACTGTGGTGCTGATTCTCGCGCTAGGCATTGGAGTCAACACCGCCATCTTCACGCTGATCCACGGCATTTTGCTGCGGTCATTGCCAGTGGCAGATCCCGCGCGGCTTTACCGCATTGGCGACAATCACGATTGCTGCATCGATGGGGGCTTCCCCGGCGGCGCTGGCGATACTGGAGATTTTTCCATCTTCTCCTTCGATCTCTACCAGTACCTGCGCAGCAACACGCCGGAGTTCGAGCAACTGGCCGCGGTGCAGTCATGGCAAGGCCAGTGGGCGGTGCGACGCAGTCAGCAGATGGCCAAGTCTCTGCATGGCGAATTCGTCTCGGGCAACTACTTTTCCACGCTTGGCGTCGGCGCATATGCCGGCCGCGTCTTCGCCGACTCCGACGACACGCCCAATGCCTCACCCGCGACGGTGCTTAGTTACCAGGCGTGGCAGAGAGACTACGCCCGCGATCCATCGATCGTCGGTTCCACCATCTACATTCAGGCGCGGCCCTTCACGGTTGCCGGCATTGCTCCGCCCGGTTTTTACGGCGACCGCATCACCGACACCCCCCCTGATTTCTGGATGCCGCTCCAAACCGAACCCTATCTTCGTGGCGACAGCGCCATCCTCCATCACCCCGACTCCCACTGGCTTTATCCTCTCGGCAGGGTGCGTCCTGGGACCAACATCGGCGCTTTGCAGACAAAGCTCTCTGCGACGCTGCGCCAGTGGCTCTCCGCCAGTTCTTCCTACACATCGAATGGCGGCGCTGCCATCATTCCCAAAATGCATGTCGTCCTCTCGCCCGGCGGCGGAGGAATCCAGAACCTGCAGCAGCAGACCGGCAAGGGTCTCACGATGCTCATGATCCTCTCCTCGGTCGTGCTGCTGATCGCCTGCGCGAACATCGCCAACCTGATGCTGGCTCGCAGCACGGCGCGCCGCTCGGAGATCGCTGTCCGCATGGCGCTTGGCGCTGGCCGCCGCCGCGTCACGCGCCAAATCCTCACCGAGAGCGTGATCCTCAGCATCATGGGCGGCCTCGCTGGCCTGACCGTCGCCTATGCCGGCTCGCGCACTATTCTTTTGCTCGCATTCCCTAATGCCACAAACATGCCCGTCAGCTCCGACCCATCGCTTCCCGTTCTCGGCTTCGCGCTCGTGGTCTCGCTGACCACAGGGATCCTCTTCGGCACAGCGCCTGCCTGGCTCTCCTCTCGTGCGCAGCCTGCCGAGGTGCTGCGCGGCGCCAACCGCTCCACCCGCGACCGCTCCACCATTCCGCAGAAGTCTCTTGTCGCCTTTCAGGCCGCGCTCTCGCTCGTTCTCCTCGCCGGGGCCATCCTCATGACTAAATCCCTGGCCAACCTCGAACACCAGGACCTGGGTATTGTCTCCGCCAACCGCTATGTGCTCCACTTCGACCCAGCCGGCGCAGGCTACACCATCGACCGCCTGCCCGCGCTCTACCGCCAGCTCGAAGACCGCTTCGCCGCGCTCAATGGCGTTACTCATGTCGGCATGGCTCTCTACAGCCCTCTCGAAGGCGGCGGCTGGGGCGATTGCGTCATCCAGCAGGGCCATCCGGCTCCGCGCCCCGGCGATCAGTGCGGCGCCAGATGGGACCGCGTCGGCACTCAGTTCCTTGACTCCATCGGCGTGCCCATTGTGCGTGGCCGCGGTTTCACCGATCAGGACACTCCCACATCTCCACAGGTCACGGTTGTCAACGAGACCTTCGTAAAGCGCTTCTTCCCCAACCAGGATCCGATTGGCCAGCACTTCGGCATCGATATCGCGAAGTACTCAGGCAGTTGGCAAATCGTTGGCGTATTCCATGACTTCAAACTGGAAGATCCGCACGACGAAGTTCAACCCGTTTATTTGCGCCCGCTCAGTCAGTTCTACTCCGGCTTTACGGAGCCGGGCATGCGCGGCTCCGAGACACAGTCCATGTTCATCAGCGCGATCGTGCTCTCGTTCAACTCATCGCAGCCAAATGCAAATGCGCTTATCCGTCAGACACTCGCCGCCGTCGACCCGAATCTCACCGTCATGGATCTGCGCACTCTCGACTCGCAGGTCGCCGGCAACATGATCCAGGAACGGCTCATCGCCCAGCTCACAAGCCTTTTCGGAATCCTGTCGCTCATTCTTGCTTCGGTCGGCCTCTACGGCGTAATGTCCTACTTCGTCGCCCGCCGCACCAGCGAGATCGGCATCCGCATGGCACTCGGCGCAACGCGATCGAGCGTGGTCACCCTGGTGATGCACGGAGTGATGGGTCAACTTCTGATCGGCTTCGTCCTCGGCATTCCCGCTTCGCTCTACGCCGGCTATTTGATGAAAAGCTTGCTGTATGGCGTCGCCAGCTACGACTGGACAGCTCTCGCCGGCGCGCCGCTGATGCTTGCCCTTTGCGCCACGGCCGCCGGATTCATCCCCGCCCGCCGCGCCGCTTCCATCGATCCCATGCAAGCTTTGCGAACTGAATGACCCTAACGCAGGATTGGCCTCTAAGATCGGAGTAACACCATGATCGAACTGAAGAACGTAGAACGCAGTTACAAGACCGGACCCACTGAAACCTGGGTGCTGCGCCGCATCGGACTCACCATCAACGAAGGCGAGTTCATCACCGTAATGGGGCCGTCGGGTGCGGGAAAATCCTCGCTCCTCAACGTGCTGGCGCTACTCGACGACGCCTGGAAGGGCGAGTACTGGTTTGGCGAGACGGCCGTGCACAAGCTCAATCGCAAGCAGCGCGCCGACCTGGCTCGTCAGCGAATCGGCATGGTCTTCCAGAGTTATCACCTGCTCGACGATCTCACAGTTGCCGAGAACATCGATCTGCCCCTGAGTTACAAGAACCTGCCTGCCAAAGAGAGGCAGGGGATGGTGGCCGACATTCTCGACCGCTTCCAGATCGTCGCCAAGAAGGATCTCTTTCCCTCGCAGCTCTCCGGCGGGCAGCAGCAACTTGTCGGCATTGCCCGCGCCGTGGTTCACGCGCCCGCGCTGCTGCTGGCCGACGAGCCCACCGGCAATCTGCACTCCACACAGGCCCGCGAGATCATGGATCTGTTTTGCGAACTCAACCGCGCCGGCACGACCATCGTGCAAGTGACGCACTCAGAGGTCAACGCGCAATACGGAAAGCGCATCCTCGTACTGCGCGACGGATGGATGACGCGCGACGAAGCGCTTGCGGCAAAGGCCGCGGAGGTTAGCGTCAAGTGAACTGCTCGAAGAGATGCTTTTCAAAACGCACGCTGCTGGCGGCTGTAACATTGCTGTTGCAGGCGAGCCTCGCGCTGGCGGCCGAAGCCGCGGCCTCGGCGCCTGCCGTGCAGACTCCCGCGCCTGCCCAGGCTGCTCGCAGCACAATTCCATTCGATCAAATGTTGCGCCCATCACGCAATCCCATCGATGCCTATCGCGGCAAGACAGCATCGCCGCCGGTGCTTGCCAATTCGATGCGCCTCGGCTCCCTGGTGCGTGATGACAAGCTCTACCTCTCATTGCACGATGCCATCGATCTGGCCCTTGAAAACAATCTCGATCTGGTCATTGCGCGCTACAATCTGCCCATCGCGCAGATGGACATTCTCCGCACCCAGGCGGGCGGCCAGGTGCGCGGCGTCAACACCGGCGTCGTGCAGGGAACCCCCGGCGGTGGTGCGGGCGCATCCGGCGCGGGCGGTGGCGCCGGAGGCACGACAGGTGGTGCGGGCGGCGCGGGCGCGGGCGCATCCGGCATTGTCTCCTCCACTCTGGGAACCGGCACCGCGGTCTCCAGCTACGATCCCATCCTCTCTGCGCAAGGGGATGTGGATCACACCGCGACGCAACTATCCAACTTTCAGCTTGAGGGAGTGAATGTCTACAAGGTCAATAGCATCGTTGGCAGCGTGAGCTACAGCCAGGCCTTCTCGACCGGTGGCAGCCTGCAAGTGAACTGGCTCAACGCCCGCCAAACCTCCAACGGCGTCTATGATTTCTTCTCTCCGCAATTGAACTCGAAGATGCAGGCCATCGTATCGCAGCCTCTGCTGGCGGGCTTTGGATTCGGACCCAACCTGCGCTTTCTCCGCATTGCCCGGACCAACCAGAAGATCTCAGACATCGCCTTCAAAGCCCAGGCAATCGCCACGGTAACTCAGATCTGCGATCTCTACTGGGATCTGGTTAGCGCCTACGACGACGAGCAGGTGCAGGAACATTCAGTGGGGTTTGCCACCGAGACCCTGAACACGAGCCGCAAGCAGCTTGAGTTGCAGGCGATTCCAGAGATGGATGTGCTCAAAGCGGAAGGGGAATTGGCCGCGCGCCAGCAGGACCTCACCGTGGCCCGCACAGATCTGGAACTGCAGGAACTGTACATGAAGAACGCCATTACCCGCAGTCTCGACGATCCGGCTCTGGAGGAGATGCCGGTGGTGCCGACCGATAGCATCGGCAACATTGCAACCGGGTCCCCGGAGCCCGTTCAGCAGATGATCGAGTTGGCGCTCAAAAACCGCACCGAGCTTGCCGAGTCGGTGCTCGATCTCGACAACCGCGAACTAAGCCGCAAGACCGCCCGCAATGCGCTGCTGCCCGCGCTGAGCGTCTATGGCGTCTACTCCGGAACCGGGCTGGCAGGAGAGAAGAGTTCCAATTACACCTCAAGCGGTGCCGGGATTACCTCCACTCTGCCGACGGGTTATTCAGGAGCGGTGCAAAGCGCGTTCGATAACAGCGCGCCCGAGTACCAGGTTGGCCTTCAATTGACCATCCCGCTGCGCAACCGGATTGCCAAGGCCGATCAATACCGGACGGAACTGGAATACCGGCAGTCGCAGGTGTACGCTGAGGAGTTGAAGAAACGCATCCATATCGAGGTGCGCAACGCGCGTTATGCTCTTGAACAGGGCGCCAGCCGCGTGGAAGCAGCCCGCAAGGCGCGTGACCTGTCACAGAAGACATTGGATATCATGCAGAAGGAGCAGAAACTGGGCGCCGGATCGAATCAGCAGACATTAAGCGCCGAACACGACCTGTCGCTGGCCGAGTCCGCGCTGGTCACTGCCGAAACGGCATACGAGAAGGCGCGTATTGAAGTCAAGCGCGCCACAGGCTCCATACTTGAGGAGTACGGAATTTCAATCGCCGACGCCAAAGCCGGCACAGTGGAGGCCGATCATCTCCAGTAAGAGTGAGCCAATACGCGTTCTGGTCGCCGACGATCAACCGCACATCCTCGAAGCCGTCGAGCTGTTGCTGGCTCCGCAGGGAATTCATGTCGATTGCGTTCGCTCGCCGCAGTTGATGCTGGAGGCGCTGGGCGAGGCCGATTACGATGTCGTGCTCATCGACCTCAACTACACGCGCGACACCACCTCCGGCAAGGAGGGTCTCGACCTTCTGGCCCGCATCCGCGATTACGACGCGCACCTGCCCGTGATCGTCATGACCGCCTGGGGCAACGTCGATCTGGCCGTCGAATGCATCAAGCGCGGAGCACGCGACTTCATTCAAAAACCCTGGGAAAACGAGCGACTGCTCTCGCTCGTGCGCGTTCACGCCGAGCTGCGCCAGGCGCTGCGTCGCGCCCGCCAGCTTGAACTCGAAAACCGCCTGCTCCGCGCCGAAGGAATGCCGGAGTTTGTCGCCGGCGCGCCAGCCATGCAGCCGGTGCTGGAACTGATCGCACAGGTCGGACCCTCCGACGCCAACGTGCTCATCACCGGAGAGCACGGCACCGGCAAGGAGATCGTCGCCAAGCTGCTGCATGCTGCGTCGCCTCGCGCCCGCATGGCTCTCGTCGCGGTCAACGCCGGAGGACTTCCCGAAGGCACATTTGAAAGCGAGATCTTCGGCCACGTCAAAGGCGCCTTCACCGACGCGCGCACCGATCGTATCGGCCGCTTTGAATTGGCCAACGGCGGCACACTCTTCCTTGATGAAATCGCCAATGTGCCGCTGCGCCAGCAGGCCAAGCTGCTGCGCGTGCTTGAAACCGGAGAGCTGGAGCGCGTCGGTTCTTCGCAGACCCGGCGGGTCGATGTCCGCCTCCTCTCCGCCACCAACGCCGACCTGCACGAAGAGGCCAAGGCAGGCAACTTCCGCGAAGATCTGCTCTTCCGCCTCAACACGGTTGAGATCCACCTGCCCGCGCTGCGCGATCGCCGCGAAGACATTCCGCTCCTCGCCCAGCACTTTCTCACTCGCAACCGCTCCCGCTATCGCAAGCAGGTCAGCGGCTTCTCTCCCGCAGCCATGCAGCAAATGATGCAGTATGCGTGGCCGGGCAACGTGCGCGAGTTGGAACACACCGTAGAGCGTGCCGTGCTGCTCTGCCGCAGCGAGGAGATTGAACCGGCCAACCTGGCCATCGTTGCCGCGCGCTCCTCCGCGCCGTCGTTTGAGAACATGAGCATTGACGAGGTCGAAGCGCTGCTCATCCGCAAGATGATGCGCCGCTGCGAAGGCAATATCTCGCAGGCCGCCGAGGCTCTCGGCCTGAGCCGCGCCGCGCTCTATCGCCGCATCGAGAAGTATGGCCTCTGACAGAGCTGTTCGCCGGCGTCTCTCGGCTATCGGCCGGGTACGGGTCTACTGCCTCTTGCTCGCGTTCCCCGCGCTGCTCTCTGCCGGCCTTCTTCTCTTCTGGCAACAGGTCTCTCTCGCCCCGGCTCTTCTCGTCGTCGGCTGTCTCTTGCTTTACCTGGTGCTGGTGGCCGCAGCACTGATTGACGGAATCGCACGTCCCCTGCAGACCTTGGCAAACGTCGTGGCTTCGCTGCGCGAGGGAGATTACTCCTTTCGCGCGCGCGGTGCCGGTTCGCACGACGCGCTGGGCGAGCTTGCCGCCGAAGTCAACAAACTAGCCGATCTGTTGCAGCATCTCAGGGTCCGGTCGCTTGAGGCCACCGCCCTGTTGGCCCGCATCCTTGAAGTGATGCATGCGCCGATCTTTGCCTTTGACCGCGACGATCGACTTCAACTGGTGAACGACGCGGGAGTCGAGCTGCTAGGGTCAACACATGCGCGCTCGATCGGCGGCAACGCGCACGAACTGGGCCTTGACGGCCTGCTCGCCGCCCCCGACCAGACAATTCACTCCTTCGGGGCCAAGTCTTCGCGCTGGCTCTTGAGAAAGGCGGCCTTCCGCCAGGACGGCGCGCCGCATATTCTGCTGCTTCTGGCCGATGTAAGTCTTTCGCTGCAAGAAGAAGAACAGAGATCGTGGAAGCGCCTCATCCGCGTACTCGGTCACGAGCTTTCAAACTCGCTTGCGCCCATCAAGTCCATCGCCGGCAGCCTGCTGGCGCGTGCAGAGAACATGCCAGGCGACGACGCTGTCCTGCGCGACTTCCGCCGCGGTCTGGGCGTGATCGAGAGCCGCGCAGACGCGCTGCATCGTTTCGTGCAGTCTTATAGAAAGCTTGCCCAGTTGCCCCCGCCGCAGCTCAGGCCGGTTCCGCTCGCACCGTTGCTGGAGCGCATCGTGCATTTGGAGCAGCGACTGCCAATTCAGCTTGACCCCGGCCCTGCGGTTGTTCTGCAGGCCGATTCCGACCAGTTGGAACAGATGTTCATCAACCTGCTGGCCAACGCCGCCGATGCATCGCTTGCCAATGGAGCGCAACAGGTGCGCGCAAGCTGGCGGATTGCCGATTCATCTGTGTTCGTCAATATTGAGGACCGCGGTCTGGGAATTGCCAACGCCGAGAATCTCTTCGTCCCGTTCTACACAACCAAGCCGACTGGCAGCGGCGTGGGCCTCGCTCTGGCCCAACAGATTGCACGCGCCCACGGCGGCGAGGTCACCCTCGTGAATCGCGAAGACGGCGAAGGCGCGCGAGCCACCGTGCGTCTGCCGATGATCTAGAGCCTGTTATGAACTTTCCCGCGGGCGGCGCTGGGAGCCAATTTTTCTCAGTTCAAGGAGTGAGGAGCGACGAATATGGAGTATCTTCGAGCGACGAGCGACGACGAAATGAGGGAAATTGGCCCCAGCCCTCCGGATCGCGGCGCAAATCGCGCCATACTTCGTTGTCATCCTCGACGGTGGTCTCGCCACAGCCTTCGGATTCCGCCTCGCCTCCACCCCACGGACGACGACCTGTCCGTGGGGGCCCCGGTCTGGCGCGATTTTCGTCCGCGACCCGGGGTCCCCGGCGTGCGAATTCTGCGCGCTGGGGTGGAACGCCGCGGTGCGTAGGGTATTTTGCAAGTGGCTCAGGTTGCAGTAAATTAATTGGTAACCTGTCTTCCCCGGAGCCCTCTGCCAATTCGATGGTCCTTGATTGCGTCCCGCTATAATCGATAGGGAAGCCGAACCGCATCTGCATGTTCTCTTCCTTGGATTCTGGTCAAGCATCAATCAGGAAGGGACTCGCCTCATGCCCGAAAAAGTCAAGCCCATCGATGTGGAAGCCCTGAAGGCGCTGGTGCGCACGGTGCCCGATTTTCCCAAGCCGGGGATTCTCTTCTACGACATCACCACGCTGCTCAAGGACAAGACCGGCTTTGCCCGGCTGATCGATGCGCTGGCGGCGCATTATCTCGAACAGAAGATCGATCTGGTGCTGGGCATCGAGGCGCGGGGATTCATCTTCGGGCCTGCATTGGCCTACCGTCTGAACGCCGGCTTTGTGCCAGTGCGCAAGCCGCGCAAATTGCCTGCTCCCGTAGCGAGAGTGACCTACGACCTCGAGTACGGCTCCGACACTTTGGAGATTCATCTGGACGCGATTCAGCCCGGCCAGCGCATCGTGCTGGTCGATGATCTGCTGGCCACCGGCGGCACCATGGAGGCCACGATCAAGCTGGTTAAACAATTGGGCGGGGAGATCGCCGGACTGGCCTTCGCGATCGAGCTCGACTTTCTCAAAGGCCGCGACCGATTCAAAGAGTATGACGTCTTCAGCCTGCTGCACTACGACGAGTAGCCACCTGCGGTGGGGCCAGCGGCTCGCTTCTCGCTCGCATGAGGTTCGTGGCTACCATGTCTCAAAATCTGGACCTGGGGCCCCTGGCATATTCGCCGCTTAGGGCTCCGGCGTTGCTTCCGGCACTGCGTCCTGCGATGCGGCTTCCTGGGTCTCGGTCTCCTCGGCAAACATCTGCGCGTCGGCGAAGCGATAACCCACATAAACATCCGTAAGCAAATACAGTGGATTCGCGGGGTCGTCCTCGATCTTCTTGCGCAACTGGCGAACGAATGTGCGCAGGTATTCGACCTCTTCGCGGCTATCAGCTCCCCAGACGGCGGTCAACAAACGCGCATAAGTGATCACGCGTCCGGCCCTGCTCATCAGGCAGTGGAGAATGTCGAATTCCTTGCGCGTGAGATGCACCGGCTGGCCGCGCTTGGTGACCACGCGCTTGACCGGATCGAGGCGCAATTCGCCAATCTCGATGGGCGCGTCTTCGGCGCGAGCCGGAGCCTGTACGCGGCGGATCGCCGTGCGGATGCGGGCAATCAGCTCGCGTGTGCTGAAGGGCTTGGTGACATAGTCGTCGGCGCCCAGCTCCAGCGCTTCGACCTTCTCCTCTTCTCCATCGCGGACAGTCAGCATGAGGATGGGCAGCCGGGGCGCCATCGCCCTGATGCGGCGCAGGGTCTCAATGCCGCCGATGCCGGGCATATTCACATCGAGCAGCACGACATCGAAGCCGCCGGCGCGCAGCATCTGCAGAGCCTCTTCGCCGCGCGAAGCCTCGACTACCTGGAAGCCGAGTTCGAGCAGCGGAGGGCGCAGCGCCCTCCGAATGGCCGACTCATCATCGACAAGAAGAATGCGAATCATAGGCTTGTTCATCATGAACCCCTCTTCTGCGCGGAGACAGGAATAGCGGCAAAGAACGTGGTCCCCTCCATTTCATCGCTGGTGACCCAAACGTAGCCGCCATGAATGAGCGCGACGCGCTTGGCGACGGAAAGGCCGATTCCGGTGCCCGCGGCGCGGTTGGAGTGGCTGGAGGAACGATAGTAGCGGTTGAAGATGCGCTCCCGGTCGGCGATGGGAATCACCGGCCCATGGCTATGCACGGAAAAGATGATTTCTGCGTTGGCCTTTGCCGCACGAATGGTCATGGTGGTGCCAAAGATTGAGTACTTGCAGGCATTGTCAATGTACTGCGTGAGCAGCATAACCATCAACTGCCGGTCGCAATTGAGAACCAGACCGTCATCGGGAAGGTCGATGGCCACCTTCATGCTTGCCAGTCTGTCGCGTAGGCTGGCCACTACCTCTTCAACCAGCGAGGCTACGCCCACCGGCGTAACGTGAACGGCGACTTCGCCGGCATCGAGGCGCGCCGTGGTCAGCAAACGCGTGGTCAGATTGGCCAGCAGGCCGGCTTGCTCGTCGATCAGGCCCACCAGTTCTCCCTGCGCCGCCGACAGGTGGCCCATCTCGCTCAACCCGGTTGAGGCCGCGCGGATGGCCGTCAGAGGTGTCTTATAAGCGTGCGCCAGGCTATCGAGCACGGTCGCGCGCAGTTGTTCAGTGCGGCGCTCGGTTTCGATGCGGCTCTCGTTGGCGAAGGCTCGGTAGCGGTCGAATGTAATTGCGATCAGCGACGCGATGGCATTGTTGGTCAACGGGCTGGTATCGCCGCGCACCACTAGGGCGCCCACAGGCACCGTTCCCAGGCGGACGACGCGCCTTCCCAGGCCGGTCTCAGCGTCATCGTCGTTGGTTTCGAAGTAGTAGACATTCTGCGCCAGCTCCTGCGGGCTCACGCCCCAGTATCCTGCGGGGTAGACCTCGTGCAGATCCGCGTCGAATACCGCAACCGCCTCCAGCGCGAAGATGTCATGGACCAGCTCGGCCAACTGCGGTCCCGGCTCAAGGTGCAGGTTCATCTCCAGGGTGCGACGGGTGAACTCGTAGAGGTCGTGCATCTGCCCGCCCCAGGACTCGGCTTCCTTGGCGTTTTGGTTCACCCGCGCCGAGAGCCGGCTTACCACGAGAGACACCAGCACAAAAACCAGCAACGCAACCGAGTTGGCCGGATCGGCCGCCAGATTGGACTGGCTAGCCGTTTGGGCCTGATGCGCTGATAAGAAGGCGTGCATGACGACCGCAGCAAGCGAGACGATGACCGCTTGCCAGAATCCATAGAGCAAGGCGGTGGGCACGACGATCAGCAGATAAAGCAACAGGGCGACGGGCAGCAGCCACCCTGCCCAGTGCGCCAGGGCCGAGACAAGAACTACGGCCAGAACTCCCAGCGCACACTCCAGGATGAAAAGAAGTCCCCGCAACCCGGCGCCGCGCGAACGCTTTGCGCCGAAGACGGAACCGATCGAGGTGTAGCTCAAAGACAAGCGATCAACCGCCATTTCATTGGATCGGGATTCACGGGCAGACCGGCGTCTTCAACGGAATGAATCGTGATGGGCTCGACTGCCAAGTCGCCGTTCATATTCCCACGCCCGCGGCCGTTTCAAAAGGAATGCTTCTTCCCAGGCCAGGTATTGATGCCATGGAACTTGAGAGGATTTTAACAGGTTCCTCATTTGCACTCGCGCAGCGAGGACCGAGGGCGGGACCGAGACACTGGCAGGCTGGGTGATCCATTGCCAAAACCCTCCAGAATCGACCTCGCGCCGTGAGTGCATTAACGGATTCTGAAAACTGCACGATAAGATCAGTAGCACCTTAGAATAGTGGACAGTTGTGCGACCGGGAGAACGGCAGATGCGAGCCCTGCTCGACGAACAATCCGTGATCAAGGCCAACACGCAGTTCTGGGAGCAGATGCTGGCCATGAGACTGGATACTCTGGCGGCGTCCGGGGAGTTCTGTGTGGGCGCCGGACATGTGCTGGGAAGCGTCAACCTGGGCGGTGTGTGGGCAGGCCGTATCGAAGTGAGGCTGGCCGAGGGGCTGGCATACCAGGCGACGGCGGCGATGCTGATGCAGCCGGCGGAGACGGTAGGCGAGGCCGATGCGCTGGATGCCGTCAAGGAGATCGCCAACATGATCGCCGGAACGATCAAGTCTTCGCTGCCGCGGCCCTGCACGATGAACGTTCCTGAGTCCGCAGTCGAGGCCGAGGGATTCTGCGGGCTGCCGCAGACCGAGGACTCCTTGGTCGTGGCCTTCCGCCATGCAAGCGGAGACCTGATGGTGCGGGTCTGGGAACAGAAGTGCCTGTAGGGCAGGGAACAGGGATCAGGGATCAGACAACGATGATCAAGGCCAATCGACGGAGTAGACCGCAAGGATGCGATATGGTCCATCCTCACACTTCACGAATTCTCCAGCGCTAAGATTTGATTCGGCCTCTTCAAACGTCTCGAAGAGGCAATGGGAGTTTTAGGTAAATCCTCGGCCAAACCGTTGCAGGAGAGGGGAGAGCACTCTGGCGACCTGCCAACAGAGAAAGCTACCACGTCGAATCCTTCCAGTTTCTTCTGTGCAGGCTGGATGATGTTGACTGGAATTGAAGCCTCTGGAGAGAAAGTTCTCCATATTTCGCCCGTAAACTCCATCTCATGCGCTTCATAGTAAAACAACATCGTCTCTTGAAGGTCGATGGAACTCTCTTTCGCTGCCGTCCGAATGATTTCAGGCGAGTCGAAGAGCCAGTAGCCGTTGTGTTTCCAAAGTGGGATGTAATCGTTGAGGAAAAACTCTGAAATACACGCACTTACTGAGAAAATATCAACGACACATGGTGCTTTGAAGGAGTCGGGGCTACCGTAAATAAACTTCGCCATGTAGCCAAGGGGAATCATCATTGTCTCTTTCTTTTCCCCAAGGACGGAACTGTTCCCAGTTCCCTAGTCCCCAGTTCCTGGTTCTACCGGTTCGAGCGTCAGCCTAGCCGTGAGAACGACCAGCGCCGCCCAGAGCGTATCCGCGCCGAGCAGATGCGCCACCTGCACCCACAGCGGGGCCAACAAGATCACGTCCGTCAGGCCCAAGACATAAACGCCGGCCAGCAGCAGGAGCACCAGTGCGGAGAGGCCGCGATTGTCCCAGTGGGTGTCGCGCCGGGCTGCGCGCACCAGCAGCCAGATGAGGAAGATGCTGGCGACGAATGCAACCGTCGGATGCATCCAGCGCCAGCGCACCAGCCAGCCGCTGGTCGGGGAAAAATCCTGGGCCAGCGCCATGCCCAGCGAACCGGCTGGGAAGAGCGTATCTCCCAGTGCGGCCAACGAACCGGTTACGCCAACAATCATCACAACAAGAATGCTGGCGAAAGCGCCAAACGGGGCGACGATGCGCACGTTGCCGCGCAGACAGCCCTTGCGCCGGCTGAGCAGGTGCGCGGTGAGGGTGAGCGCGGCCAGCAGGAGCAGCGTGTTGGTGAGGTGCAGCGCCAGGTAGGCTGGACGCAGCGGCGAAAGGCTTTGCGCTGTCAGGCCGAGCTTGACGAGGAACGCGCCGAGAGCCGCCTCGATCAGCGTAAATGCGACTGATGCGACGGCAGCGGTGCGCGCCAGGTGGCCGCGGACGGTTCCGGCGAAGGTCCATGCCAGCAGCCCCACAACGGCGAAGAAAGACAAGCCGCTGGTGATCCGGTGCGTGAACTCGATCATGGTATTCGCACTCGCCGAGTGCTGCAGGACGGTGCCGTTGCAGAGCGGCCAATGATTGCCGCAGCCTGCGCCGGCGCCGGTGGCGCGCACCAGAGTACCCCACAGAATCACAGCGATGAAGTACGCCAGCACGCCCCAGGCAAAGCGACGCAGGCCGGGCGAGGGCAGGCGATGAGCGGTAACGGGAACGGCGGTAGCAGACATAAATGTAGGCTCCATCTTGAACCCACCAGTGTAGAACACACGGCGAGGCTATGCGCAAAGACACTTGAGTTCCACGCCGCCCCGGCGTAACCTATGCCCAGCCGAGAGGAGCCTATGCTGAACCGACTGGTCGTCAACTGGGTGAAGGGAGGATTCTTGGCGGGCCTTCTTCTGCTTCTGATCACGCCAATTCTCGCCCGCCACTGGCCGCCGGCTCTTCTGGCAACCTTTCTTTGTCTGCCTGCCTACATGCTTCACCAGTACGAAGAGCATGATAGCGACCGGTTCCGTGACTACTTCAACAAGAACTTCGGCAAGGGGAGAGAAATCCTGTCGTCGATGGCGGTTTTTCTCATCAATGTTCCGGGAGTCTGGGGAGTCACAGCCATTTCATTCTGGCTTGCCGCGGCGTTGAATCCTGGATTCGGTTTGATGGCGGCTTATCTGCTGCTGCTCAACGCCGTTATTCACATCGTGAGCGCGATCGCCTTGCGCGGATACAACCCTGGATTGGTCACTGCCCTACTGTTCTTTGTTTCGCTAGGCGGCTATTGCGTCGCGGCGATTCAGCAATCGGCCTTTGGATCGACGTGGATGCATCTGGCGGGAGCAGTCGTCGCCGTCGGCATCCACGCAGCTATCGCTATTCCCGTTGCCTTCGCGGCGAGACAAGGCTAAATGGAAGCCTAGGCTCATTTCTCGAGCTTCCAAAAGCGTCTCCAGACAGACCAACTATGCCAACTTACACTCCGGCCTTTGCCGCCAATGTCTCCACAACTGCGATATTGCGTAACAACTCGGCCGGCACGCTGTGGCGCTGCTGCAAATATGTCGTGCTGTTGTAAGAGATCCAGACTTTTCCATGGCCATCTTCAGAGACGAGAACCTTCAGCGGCAGATCGAGGGCAATGCTCGGAGCGGCAAGCATAACGGGTGTTCCAGCTTTGGGACTCTCGAAAACCAATAACTTAGTGGGGGGCATCGTCAGCCCCGCCTTCTGCGCCTCTCCGCTATGGTCAACAAGGGCGAAGAGAGTAACTCCCTTTGCTTCCAAGATTCCCTTGAGCCTTTCCACGGTCTGGTCTACCGAGTAATTGCTTGGAAGTTCTATGATCCCGTTGTCTCCACTAAGCGGCATGGTCACCTCCCGCCCAGAAGGCAAAAAGCTTCTTCCTCGTCTGCGCACCGGGCGTCCCGCAAATATTATGACTGGTTAGAGCTTGGCCCGGAAACTGACCCACTACCTTCAATTGTCAGCCCACCTTTGAGAAGTCAAGGCAGGTTGACTTTGATGAGTGCTTTTGAACGCTCATTCGCTCAGCAGGCGAACGACGTGGTTGACGATGATTAGATCTTCAGCTGGCGGAATCACGCACACCCTGACTGGCGAGTGTTCGGAAGAGATGACGGCCGCGCCGCGAACGTTGTTGCGGACGGGATCGAGAATGATGCCCAGAGCGCTCAGGCCTGCGCAGATTTCGGCGCGGGCGGCGATGTCGTTTTCGCCGATGCCGCCGGTGAAAACCAGCATGTCCAATCCGCCTAACTCGGCGATATAACTACCGATCCACTTGGCGATTGTCCAGGTGAATTTGTCCACCGCCAGTCTCGCCTTGGCATTGCCCCCTTTGATGGCGTCGCGCAGGTCGCGCATGTCGTTGGAGAGATCGCTCACACCGAGAAGTCCCGCCTTCTTGCTCGCGACGGCTTCCAGTTTGTCGGCCGCCTCGGCTGCGCTAGCAGCGGTCTCGGCAATCTTGCGCAGGATGAACAAGAGTACGCCGGGATCGATGTCTCCGGTCCGTGTGCCGCTGATGATGCCGCCAGTGGGTGTGAGACCCATCGAAGTGTCAAGGCACTGGCCGTCGCGAATGGCGGAGATGGAGGCGCCGTTGCCGAGATGGGCGACGATCAGCTTCTTTGGCACCTTCGGCTGCAACTGAAGGACGATCGACTCATAGGAGATTCCATGCGCGCCGTAGCGGCGAACGCCCATTGCCGAATACTCCTCGGGGATGGGCATATGCGTGACCACCTCGGGCATGGTGCGATGGAAGTAGGAGTCGAGACAGACGAAGTTGGGAACGCCGGGAAAGAGGCGCAGCGACTCGCGCATGATGTAGACGGCGATGGGCGTGTGCAGCGGCGCGAAGGCCGTGTAGCGCTCCATCTCATCGATCAGTTCCGGGGTAATGAGCTGGTTTTCCTGAACGGTCGGGCCGCCGCAGACCATGCGATGGCCAATGGCGACAGGCGCGGGAAAATCGCCGGAGTGGAGGGCGTCGGCGACCAGCTTGAAGGCCACCGCGCGTGTGGGCAGCGCCGGAGTCTGATCGACTAGTTTCTTGCCCTCGGCGTCCTTGATCCAGAACTTGCCCAGATCGGTGCCGATGCCGTCGACCGCGCCTTCGACGAGCTTGGTGCGCTGGCCGTCGCCAGCTTCGTAGACTGAAAACTTGATGGAAGAGGAACCACTGTTTAAAACCAGGACGGGCAAAGAAGACATGAATGAAAACCTCTGAGGTTAGTGCTGAATGAGTCAGCGGGTTAGTAAGTTATAGATATCCCAGGTCTCAAAAGCGAGACCTGGGGCACCCGGCGCGTATGTGAACTTTTGCGGTGAACACTCCAGGATCGAAATCTCGAGGTAACTGCTTTTCATCCGCGTAGACTTGGGTCACCCGGACCCCGTGATTCCGGGGAAGAGGTTTCTCAGCCGCCGAAGGAGCCGTTCCAACCTCAACTTCGTCTTCGAGGGCCGGCGGTGGGACGGAACGAACTTCCAGGCGAAGGTCTCCCCTTCGCCTGTTATTTTGAGACCGGGCGGCGGAACATATTCGTAGGCGAAGGTATTCCCTTCGCCGGTCTCTTTGTAACAAAAGGATTCGATTGGGCGGAATCCTCGTTTGCGTTCCCCATCATAGCCCTCGATCAATTTGCGAAAGGGCGGGAATGCAATCTGCGCAACTTCGTAAAAGAGTTCCGAGGCATCCATATTCAACTTGCAGGCGCTTCTGTAAAGTAACGCCAGACGCGGACTAATATCGCGCCAATCGCGAGACGTGTTTTCGATTGCTAAGGCGATCAACCCCCGTTTCACTAAGCCATGGTCATTCCGACGGATCGCTTCCTGAGCAGCATGAAATGCGTAGCCCTCGAAGATGAAACGAAATGAAGTTTCCACTTGCCCCACCATTTCCTCTCGCTCCTTAGGGTCGGAGCAGGCAAAAGCGTCGGCTAATCGTTCAATGGATTCAATCACTTCAGGGGGCAACTTGCGGCGGATGAAAGCTTCCTCTCGAAGGCCCTGAAAGGATGCAAATGCTCTGTCGACTGCATCTGTCAAGCGAATCTCCTCTTAGTCATGGCGGTACCACTATAGGGGCGGCAGCAACATATTTCCAGGCCCCTCCCACGTGTGCCCTAGTCCTTTGGCCAGCGCCAGTTGCGGATCTCCGGCAGATCGTCGCCGTTTTCCGCTACGTAAAGCTTGTGCCGCTGGATGGCCTCGGAGTACCACTGTTCCGCCGCATCGGCTTGCGCCCGGAGCCGCGGCACGCGCCGAACGGCGTCGAGAGAAAGTTGGAAGCGATCGATATTGTTGAGCACGCACATATCGAAGGGCGTGGTCGTAGTGCCCTCTTCCTTGTAGCCGCGCACGTGGAGATTGTCGTGGTTATGCCGCCGGTAGGTGAGCCGGTGAATCAGCCAGGGATAGCCGTGGAAGGCGAAGACCGCCGGCACGTTGGGCGGGAAAATCTGATCGTAGTCCTCGTCGGGCAAACCATGCGGGTGTTCGGACGGCGGCTGAAGCGCCATCAAATCAACCACGTTGACGACCCGGACTTTGAGGTCGGGCGCGAGCGTTCGCAGCAGGATGACGGCGGCCAGCGCCTCCATGGTCGGCACATCGCCCGAGCAGGCCATCACCACATCGGGATTGCCCTCGTCATTCGAGGCCCATTTCCAAATCCCAAGCCCAGTCGTGCAGTGAGCCACAGCCTCGTCAATCGTGAGCCACTGCGGCGCGGGCTGCTTGCCGGCCACGATCAGGTTGATGTAGTTTTTGCTGCGCAGGCAATGATCGGAGACAGAGAGCAGCGTGTTCGCATCGGGTGGAAGATAAACCCGCACCACCTCGGCCTTTTTATTGACAAGATGATCGATGAAACCGGGGTCCTGATGGCTGAAGCCATTGTGATCCTGCCGCCAGACGAGCGAAGAGAGCAGGTAATTGAGAGACGCGATCGGCTTGCGCCAGGGAATGTGCCGGGTCACCTTGAGCCACTTGGCATGCTGGTTGACCATCGAGTCGATGATGTGGATGAAGGCCTCGTAGCAGGAGAAGAAGCCGTGGCGGCCGGTGAGCAGATAGCCTTCGAGCCAGCCCTGGCACATGTGCTCGCTCAGGATCTCCATCACGCGGCCGGTCTGCGAGAGATTCTCGTCCACCGGCAGCGTCGCGGCCATCCACTCCTTGCCGGTTCCGATGATCACGTCGCCGAGGCGGTTGGAGGCCGTCTCATCCGGTCCGAAGACGCGGAAGTTCTTGTGCTCCTTGTTGGCCTCCATCACGGCGTGCAGCAGTTGACCGAGAACGCGTGTGGACTCGACATCCTTCTGTCCGCGGCCCTCGATCTTGATCGCAAAATCTCGGAAGTTGGGGAGTTTCAATGGTTGCAGCAGCAGACCACCATTGGCATGTGCATTCATGCCCATGCGCCGCCGGCCCTTGGGCGCAATCTCGGCCAAATCCACGCGGAAAGCGCCCTTTTCGTCGAATAGCTCTTCCGGCTTGTAGCCGCGCATCCAGTCCTCAAGAAGCCGCATGTGCTCCGGCTTCTCGCGCAACTCGCTGAAGGGAACCTGATGAGCGCGCCACGTGCCCTCGACCGGCTTGCCATCGACAAACTTTGGGCCGGTCCAGCCTTTGGGCGTGCGCACGATCAGCATCGGCCATGCAGGGCGCTCGATAGTTTCGCCATTGGCCATAGCCTCGCGGGCCGCCTTCTGAATGGCGGCGATGCGGTCCATCATGGTGTCGAAGACCGCGGCGGCTTGCTGATGCATCGTCTCAGGGTCGTCGCCCTCGAGCGTGAATGGCTCATAGCCGTAGCCCCGCATCAGGCTTTCGAGTTCCGCATGGGGAATGCGCGCCAGCACCGTCGGGTTGGCGATCTTGTAACCATTCAAATGCAGGATGGGCAGCACCGCGCCGTCGGTCGCTGGATTGAGAAACTTGTTTCCATGCCAGCTGGTGGCCAACGGGCCGGTCTCGGCCTCGCCATCGCCCACTACGCAGGCCACGATCAGGTCGGGATTGTCGAAGGCCGCGCCGTAGGCATGGACCAGCGAGTAGCCCAGCTCGCCGCCCTCGTGAATTGACCCCGGCGTTTCCGGAGCGACGTGGCTGGGAATGCCGTAGGGCCAACTGAACTGTCTGAATAACCGCTTGATGCCGTCCTTGTTCTGCTCGATGTGAGGATAGATCTCGGAGTACGAGCCTTCGAGGTAAGTGTTGGCCACGAGGCCCGGACCGCCGTGCCCTGGACCGATGATGTAGAGCATGTTCAGGTCGCGCTCGCGGATCAGCCGGTTCCAATGAACATAGAGGAAGTTGAGCCCCGGCGTGGTGCCCCAGTGGCCCAGCAGGCGCGGCTTCACATCGTCCAGTGTGAGCGGACGCTCCAGCAGCGGGTTGTCTTTCAGATAGATCTGGCCGACGGAGAGATAGTTGGCGGCACGCCAATAGGCGTTCATTTTGGCCAACTGCTCCGGGCTTAGGGGGCCTTTGCTCGTTGCTTCGCTCACAAGTCCTCCTTCAAGAAAGTTCCGCTGATAGGTTAGAGCCTAGCAGCCACAGGTTGCAGCAATGGGTGATTAATGTCACAGGCCGGTGAGACGGGGGTTCACATAATGGGAATCAGTGTGCCGGTGCCGACTGAGGAAAGGGTGTTCCTCGTGTCCGAAGCGAGGGCTCCTTGGGTTCTATTGGGATGTTACCTTGATGGGATGTTACCTCGACCGGAACTTCCAGCGATCCAGCACGACCTCCCGTCAGATCGTGGATCGCGATGCGCAGCGAGTCCTGGCCCTCCGGAAGATCGAATTCCGCGCGGATCGGGACGCCTGTGGTCATCAGCTTTGGGTAGCGGTCAGCCGTCATCGCCATCTGGAAACCGTGCTCCAGATAGTTCAGACGCGTACCCTCATCGTCGTAGGCCACCAAGGCAAGCTCGATATTGGCGACATGCTTCCCGTCGGCTGTCGTGTCGAGAACGAATCCGTGCAGGTCCAGGACAAGATCAACGACGTAGCGATGGACAGGCACTTTCACCGTAGCGGCGAGGCTGCCGATTGGCCCCTTGGTGAGCACCGCTCCCTGAAGCAGCGGATCGTCAGCCGGCAGCACTCGCGCAACGAATGAAACCTGCGTGGCCAGCGGCGCACCGTGGCTGGAGACGGCCAGCATCACGTTGGCTTCGCCGGGATGATGCTTCGAGAATTGGTCGGGAGGGTCAGCATAATAGCCGCTCCGGTACGCAAGCTTGTAGGAGGCATCGTCCAGGTGGACTTTAAACTTGTGAAAGCGTCCGTCGAATGCCTTCCTGGACGGCACAAATCCGATAGTGTAATAGCTCGAACCGTTCTCGACCACCTCTGCCACGTCATCCCCGAAGTCGTTAGTGTCTAAGAAAGCCTTGCCACCTGTGTCCTGGGCCATCTGCTGCATGGTGGCCTGTTCGCGCACGATCTCGTCACGTTCGTTGTGCATTGCTGTCGCGGATGGGGGCAAAGGTCCTGGCTGACACCGTCCAGTAGGGCAGGCATTGACCGCGTTAAATTGGGAATACGTTGTCAGCCCTCGCGCATCGATGGGATAAACGGAGATGCGGGCATCCGAGAGCATCTTGGCAGTCTCACGAACTTCATCCGTGTAACTGAAGGTGGTTCTGAATGTTTGGAGACCCTGCGAATCATCGGGCGGGATCAGGGAGGGAAACGAGCCTGAAAACCAGATGAGATTCTTGCGTCCAGGGATGGCGCTCAGGTATCGTGCCAACTGCTGCATGGCATCTAGGGTGATGTGCACTCGCTGGTCGATCAAACCCGCAGCAATCTGGGCCTGGAACTCCTGCGCCGCTGCGACGGCATCCATGGGGCCGCCACCCGGAATCGAACTGGGCGTGCTGGGGGCGCTGCCGTTTGAGCCTGCGATCGCAGCCCCCTGGCTGGAGGGCGCGACACCCACGTCCTGCACGGTGTTTTCCGGATCAATCAACCCCGATTGCTGGGCCGCGGTCTTGGGGTTCTTCAACGCCGCAGTCAACGCGTCCAGATCGGTCGAAAAGCCCGCGATCATCCCTAGCCGCGAAGAGAGGACAAATATCGCCAGCGAGGTGCCCGGCTTGATCTTGCCGATGTACTGGATCATCTTGTGGCGGGCATATGCCTGGTCGAGAAAAGAGGTATTGAGCCTGTCCAGCAACAATACATTGACTGCGCCCGCTTCGGGATACTCGGGGATATTGGTATAGGTGTGGGGAGGAAGAGCAGCCGGCTTTACAAGCCCCGCCTTGCCGACGTTGGGAGGCCGGTGCTCATCGAAAGAGGCAATGGCCTGCTCGCGACCATCCTCGAAGACGTGGAAGCGCTGGCGCTCCAGGCCATGCACAGCTTTTTCCTTGTCGGTCACCACGACATCCACGAGAACGAGATTCGCATTGGCGTGAAGTATGGTCGCCGGCGCGTTGGCTGCCGTGGCCGGAGCGCCCGCGTCTGGCGCAGGTTGAGCGGATTGGACCGCCGAAGTCTGGGCAGGATTAGACTGTCCCGCTGAAACGGATGGATGGATCAGGACGGAAGAAAGCGCAAGAAGGACGATCGGGCGAAGCGAATGCATGGTTGAGCCCTTTCGTGAACCATTATCTTCGGTTTATGCCGTCTCGGGTGGAATGCGAGTGGATTTGTTTTAGAAATAGCGCTTCAGTTTGAGGATCTGCGACTCGAAGCCATACCACAGCGCGGCGGCGGCCGCAGTGGAAACGGCCAGGCGAAAGGCCACCACTGCCAGGTTGCCGGCTATCCCGTATTGGCTCATGCGCAGATCGAACCAGCCGAAATAGATGAAGACCATGATGTGAATCATGTAAAGGCCATAGCTGATGCGGCCATAGAAGGCAAGCGGTCCGCGGCTCAGCGCGAGGTTCAGCGGATTGCGGGCCCCGGTCGACGCGATTGCGGCCAGCACTGCGCCGCCAAAGCCCACCGTAAGCGCCGAGTCGAGCAGCGAGGTTCCTCCGGCGATTGTGGCTGCCGATGCGATGCCGGCTGCAAATGCGCCCAGGCCAATCCAAGACCAGACGCGGCGGCTCAGTGAAAGCCTGTACAGCCCCAGTGCCATCAGGCTGCCCAGTGCGATTCCGTCGAGCTTGATCAGCGTGTGCGTGCGCAGTCCCCACAGCCAATGCGGATTCAGGTGGCGCAACAGCGGAGAGCCAAACAAAGCGCAAGTCAGAACCACCCCGAGCATCCACGGCCTGCGGAGAAATCGCACCAGGGGCGCCCAGAAAAAGTAGTACTGCTCCTCGACAGCCAGCGCCCAGGTCGGCCCGATAGCCGGAGGCATGGTGATATGAAAGAGATTCTGAACGAAGAATATGTAGGCCAGCCACGGAGCTGACCTGACCGCATCGGCCACGCTGGGGCCGATGAACCACGGCGCATTCAGATAAACAACCACCAGCACCAGCAGATACACCGGCCAGATGCGCAGCGCCCTGCGCGCATGAAAGTTGTGAAAGTAACGCGGCTTGTCGCGGGCCCCCAGCAGATTCGTTGTAATCAGAAAGCCGGAGAGAACAAAGAAGAGGTCGACTCCAGCCCATCCCCATAACGCGGCGGGATAGAGCCAGGTGCCCATCAGCAGCGGTTGGCAGTGATAGATCACCACCCCCAGAATCGCCAGTCCGCGCAGGCCGTCGAGTTCAGGAAGATAGGAGGGCAGCCAGGTTGGGCGTTGAATGGGCAAGGAATCGAGCCAGTGAGTTAGCGGTTAACCAAGTCAGCGTGTTAGCTTGGGTGGCCCAGCTCTCGATTTTGAGACCTGGGCCACCCATGGACCACAGAGCGTGTGTTTTACCCAGCGGCCAGTTCCTTGGCCCGCTGCGTAGCCCGCATGACCGCCTTGATCAGCGTGACGCGCAGGCCGCCTTCTTCGAGTTCGAGAATACCGTCGATGGTGCAGCCAGCGGGAGTGGTGACTGCGTCCTTGAGCATCGCCGGATGGTAGCCGGTCTCGAGCACCATCTTGGCAGCGCCGAGTGTGGTTTGCGCGGCCAGTTGCGTGGCCACGTCGCGCGAGAGGCCAACCTTCACGCCGGCTTCGGCCAGAGCTTCGATGATGATGTAGATGTAGGCCGGTCCGGAGGCCGAGAGGCCGGTGACGGCGTCCATGTGCTTCTCGTCCACCGTAACGGTGCGGCCGACGGTCTGGAAGATGCGCTCGGCCATCTCCATCTGCTGCGGCGAGACGAAGCGCCCGCGGCAGAGAGCGGCCGCGCCTGCTCCCAGCGCCGAGGGCGTGTTGGGCATGGCACGAATCACCGCGATCTCCAGGCCCGTGGCCTCTTCGATGGCGCGTGTCTTGACCGAGGCCGCAAACGAGATCAGCGTCTTGGCCGGCGTAAGCGCGGGACGAATCTCGGCGATCAGGTCAGGCACCTGGAAGGGCTTGACGCCGAGCAGAATCAGATCGGCCTGGCGCACCGCCTCCAAATTGTTCGTCGTCACGTCCACGCCCCACTGCGTGCTCAGAGCCAGCGCGCGTTCGGCATGGCCGACGGTGGCGTGAATCTGATCAGGGGCAAACAAATTCTGCTTCAGAAAGGCCTGCAACAGGATGCCGCCCATCTTGCCGGCGCCCAGAACGGCTACGCGGACATTGGGCAACTGCGCAACAGGTGCTTCGACGATCTCAACGGCTGTATCCGCCATGATCTTCCTTGTCTTCAAATGAGAGTGGTGCAACGAGTATAAGAATACGCGCACGCGCCGCACCCGCGCCACGAGCCGGCATCGAGAAGGACGGAGATTTCGATCTGTCAGCTGCTTACAGCTGCTTAGGCATCGCGTCACAATAAACTGATTTATTTATTTCAGAGACGGCATGAGGGTGTAGTTCCATTCACCGTGAAAGTCGGATCGTTTGAGATTCAGCGCAGCCAGTTCCGCGTCGCTTAC
>JBEKOA010000007.1:0-55746 GCA_049522255.1 Occallatibacter sp. | reverse complement strand
GAAGCCAACACCGGAAATCGGGCTGATTTCCATCTGCGCCTCTTCCCCTTTGAGAATCGCTCCTTTGTGGATGCTATCGGCTCCCAGAGGAAGAACTTCAGTCGCCTGCTGAATAATGTCCGAAATCTGGACAGTCAGGCGACTCTGAATCCGCCTTCTAGGCTCGCGGCCGAACGTGAACCAAATACGGAAAGATCAAGAGGGCGTTTGCCCCTTGAGTGTCGCGATTCGATACAACCTGCCCCAGAGTCAGCGAGAACATCCCCCGCCAGGATCCGGCCAAAGGTCCGTGGTGGCCGGAATTGTTAGACTGGGAGCATGCTGGATGAATTGCTGTTTCGCACTCTCGCCGAATCGGCTCTCAACTCGCTGAAGCAACACTTGATTCTGCGGGAGGAGGAGGCGAATGCCGGTTTTGAGGTCGAGGAACAAGGCGGCGTGCTGAATGTGGAGTTCGAAGAGCCTGCGGGCAAGTTCGTGATTACGCCGAACGCGCCGGTTTGCCAGATCTGGATCTCGGCGCTTTCTACCAGCTTCAAGCTCGACTGGGATGAGGCGTCCTCAGCGTTTATCCTGCCGCGCACGGGAGAGCATCTCATGGCGCTCGTAGATCGCCTGATTGAGAAACATCTCGAAGGGTGAGCCGGCCCGGCGGATTCTGCTCGTGCTGCTTCACCCGCCGGCCTGAACAAGACCCTTTAGTTCGCCACAGCCTGCTTCACGAAGTCAAAGGTGCAGGGGCGGCCTACAATGCCGAGGCCTTCGTTCCGTGCGCCCGTGCCTTCAGTGTCTTTGAATTGGGCTTTGATGTCATAGCTATAGTCCTCGCCTTTGTGGGCCAATACGCCTCGCGCATATTGCCGGGAGGCGACAATGCCATTGGCAGAGAGCTTGGCGGAGCCATCGTCCTTGATGGCTCCCTCAATCAAGAGATAGCCTGGCTCCCCTGCGGTGCCGTGTTCAGCACGAAGATTGCCGGCTGCGATCACTGTGGGAAGCTTCCAGGTATAAGCATCGGTGTTCCCTTTTGCAGGGCAGGTAAGAGTAGTAATCCACTTGCCGTCGAAGCGCTCCGTTGCAAATGAGACCGCAGGCAAGAAGATCAAGCCGCAAACCAGCAGAAGTCGAACCGCTTTCATCGTTCCAGTTCCTCCGCCAGCCATGCTAGCACGGCCTCGAAACGGCGGTCCACAATGGATCGGGAACGGGGACTGCCGGCGCAAGGGGCCGGAAAGTCCCCGTTAGTCTCTATTGGAGCGAATAGACGGTCTTCAGCACCTTCTCAGCGACACTCTTGGGCAGCGGCGCGTAAGAGAGGGCCGAAACCTCGCCCTCGCCGGAGTTGACAATCCAGCTCAGCAGATCCTTGATCACCTTGCCCTTGGCCGCATCGGCCGAGTGAACGGGAATCAGCAGATAGGTGAAGCTGGAGATGGGGTAGGCATCCTTCCCGGGCGCGTCAGTAATGGAGATGCGGTAGTCGGCAGGCATCTGCTTGACGTTGGCTGCCGCCTCAGTGACACCGCCGATGGAGGCCTTTACCCAGTTGCCCGAGGCGTTCTTTACGTCGCCGTAGCTGATTTTGTTTTGCAGGGCATAGATCAACTCAACATAGCCGATGGCTCCCGGCAACTGGCGAACCAGGCCCGCTACACCCTCATTGCCTTTACCGCCAACGCCGACCGGCCAACTGGGCGAGGCGCCCTTGCCGGGACCGGAGGCCCAGTCCTTATCCACCTTGCTCAGGTAGTCGGTCCAGATGAAGCTGGTTCCGCTACCGTCTGAGCGGTGAACCACGATGATTTTCTTGGCGACTTCGGGAATGGCTGAGAGATTCACACCGGGGTTGTCGCTGACGATGCGCGGATCGTCCCAGCGATTGATCTTGCCAAGAAAGATCTCGGCCAGCACTTCGCCGCTGAATTTGATGTCGCCGACGCCGGGAACATTGAAGATAGGCACAACGGCGCCCAGCACGGTGGGAATGTGAATCAGCTTCACCTTGGAGCTGGAGAGCATATCGTCGGTCATCGGCATGTCGGAAGCGCCGAAGTCGACCAGGCCGGTGGTGACCTGCCGTATGCCGCCACCAGATCCGATGGATTGATAGTTGATCTCAACGCCGGGATGTGCGGCGCTATATTCGCTAAACCACTTGGAGTAGATCGGGTAGGGGAAAGTGGCGCCTGCTGCGGTCAATTTCTGAGCCTGAGCAGCGCTTAACGCCAATACGGACAAGAAAACGGCAACCAGTAGCTTTTTCACTGAAATCTCCCTTGCAGATTAACTGCCGCATACCATTGTCAACTTAGAATGTTACAGCTATTTGAATGGAGGCTCGGCATCTGGTCTTTTTCGTCCGCTTTGAGGGGTCTCTATTCCGTGGTCCCTGTTCCCAATTCTTGGCATCGCCGGTATAGACTCATCCCAAGCCTATGCGTACCCATGCCACGCTCACGCTCATGTTGTTTGCGCTCCCGGCACTGGTTTGCGCCCAGAGCGCTGCGAGTCGGACCCACCATATGACTACAAAAACACAAGGCCCCGCAGGGGTTCATCGCTCCGCCCTGATCATCGACACGCATGCCGACACCCCGCAACGCTTTGTGGATGAGCACTTTGACCTCTCCGACCCGCTCGGCGGGGGCAATCTCAATCTGGACTCCATCCATAAGGGAAATTTAGGTGCTGAGTTCTTTTCCATTTGGGTTGAGCCGACGATCTACAAGGGCCAATACGCCCGCCGGACTCTGGAGCTGATCGACTCGGTCAAGCAGCAGGTGGCCCGGCACCCTCGGGAGCTTGAATTCGTCGCCACCCCCGGCGGCATCGAGGAGGCCCACCGGAATCACAGGTTTGCCGTGCTGATGGGCATCGAGGGCGGCCATTCCATCGAAAACTCCATCCCGCTGCTGCGCCAGTATTACGCTCTTGGCGTGCGCTACATGACCCTCACGTGGGCCAACTCGAACGACTGGGCAGACAGCTCGGGCGACATCGACGACAAGAGCATCCCGCATACCAGGGAGGGCCTGACGGAGTTTGGCAAAGACGTGGTCTACGAGATGAATCGGCTGGGCATGATGGTGGACGTCTCGCACGTCTCCGACCGCACCTTCTATAGAACTCTGGTGATCACCCGCGCGCCCGTCATCGCCTCGCATTCAGCGGCTCGGGCGCTTTGCGACGCGCCGCGCAACATGACGGACGATATGTTGTTGGCGGTGGCCCGTTCGGGCGGTCCCAACTCCAGGGGCGGCGTCATCCAGGTCAATTTCTACTCCGGCTTTGTTTCGCAAGCTTGGCGCGATGCCCACAAGGCCGTTGAGCCGGAGGCCGAGAAGGCGGTTCAGGCGCTCAAAGACAAAGCCAAGATAGAGGGGAAAGATGTTTCCCAGGCTGAAGTCGAAAAGCTCCAACGCTCGTTTGCCGATCGGATTCCGCGCCCGCCTCTCTCGGCGCTCATTGACCACATCGACCATATCGCAAAAGTGGCCGGCATTGACCACGTTGGCATTGGGTCGGACTTCGACGGCATCAACGGCCAACTGCCCGAGGGGATCGACTCTGCCGCGGATCTGCCCAAGATCACCGAAGCGCTGATGGCGCGCGGCTACTCGGCCGAGGATTGCCGCAAGATTCTGGGCGGCAATCTGCTGCGCGTTTTCCGGGAGGTCGAGCAGGTGGCGAAGGAGTTGCAGACCGAAGAGCGCCCGAGGATCAGCGACAAACAGCCGTTCGATACCTGGCAAAAGTAGAAGGACAGGGAATAGGGATTAGGGGACAGGGAAAGGACGAGAATGACGACCTGCGACGATTGCTTTCAGAGATTTGTGCATCCTCTCGTCCACGCCGGTATGGCTAAGAACGACGCATTCCGTCACCGCTACGGCGACCACGCTCGTTGGGATTGGGATCACACGTTATCCACTCTGACCTTCTCTGACCCTAAGCTGCCGACAGTGATTGTTCGTTGTTCAGTGGTTGGTACAACTCAAGGCGACTCATGGCAGTGGTCTTGGGCAAATGACAATTTCCCGCCGTTCTCGAAGCTCGGCATGGACAAAGTTCGCGAGTTTGGCGAGGCGAATGGGTACGAGAAGCTGACCACCCCTTTCCTTGAGACTGATGAATTCACGGGATGGGAGATGACGGCGGTGACCGAGCACGTCCTCGAAGCATTGGGCGCATATCGCTTCCCGACCGACAAGGGTTTTTGTTATCTCGCCTATCGCAAGGTCGAGGTGGTCGAAAAGGAAACAAGGGACAACCCCCAGGACGCAATGCGCGGCAGCTCGACCATCCCTCCAGGTGTTGACCTGACTGAGAGGGCGGGCGAGATCCGGGACGTGCAGCATCCAAACAGCGACTAGCTGCCTCACGCCAAAGGCTTTATACTGACTTCTCGCACGATTCCCTTCCTTGGAGGCTTCTGAATGTTTCGCTTACCCCGCATATCAGCCGTCCTGGTCGCTGCCTCTCTTCTCGTCGTGCCGGCGTTTGCCGGAACCGAGGACGACAAACCCGCAGATAAGACCGCAGCCAACAAATCATCCGATAAGAACAGCGATAAAGCCGCCGAAAAGGCACCGCCCGCTGACGCCACTACCCAGGGCACGGTTGATGTCGGTGGGCAGAAGATTGCCTATACGGCGATCGCCGGCACGCTCATCGTGGGTTCGACCGACGCGCAGGACGCGCAGTTGGGACTGGACGGCAAGCCACAGGCCGGCAGCCAGTTGGCCCTCGATGAACCCAAGGAACCAAAGGACGCAACCGCCATAGCACGTATGTTTTACGTCGCATACTTCAAGAAAGACGCGAAGGCTGAAGATCGGCCCGTGATGTTCTTCTATAACGGCGGACCGGGTAGCTCGACTGTCTGGCTGCACATGGGTTCTCTCGGCCCCAAGCATGTGGTCACAAGCGGCGACCAGCATCTGCCCGCCGCGCCATACACGCTCGTCGACAATGCCTATTCGCTCCTTGATACCAGCGATCTGGTTTTTGTCGATATGCCCGGCACCGGCTTCGGGCGGCTGACCGGCAAGGACGCGGAAAAGGCATTCTGGGGAGTAGACGAGGATGCCAACGCCTTTGCACGCTTCATCCAGCGCTTCATCACCAAATACAACCGCTGGAACTCGCCCAAGTATCTCTTTGGCGAGAGCTACGGCACCACGCGCTCCGCGGTCCTGGCAGACATTCTGGAAAACAGCAGGAGTATCGACCTGAATGGCGTGATCCTGCTCTCGCAGATCTTCAACTTCACCACCGACATCGACGGCCCAAGCGGCAATCCTGGGGTGGATCTGCCATACATGCTGGCGCTGCCCACCTATGCGGCCACCGCCTGGTACCACAAAAAGCTACCCCAGCAGCCGGCGGAGCTCGAGCCATTCTTGAAGATCGTGGAAGAGTACGCCATGGGACCCTACTCCCACGCGCTGGCCATGGGCACCGAGCTTGGTGCGGACGAAAAGCAGCAGGTCGCTGAAAAGCTGCATGAATACACCGGGTTGCCCGTAGCCTACCTGCTCAAAGCCAATCTCAGAGTCAATGGAGGCGAGTTTGAGAAGACGCTGCAAGACGATCAGGACCTGACCACCGGCCGCCTCGATACGCGCTTCTCCGGGCCCAACCTCAACCCTTTGAGCGAGGGAGCCGAATACGATCCGCAGAGCTCGGCCATCTCCTCGGCTTATGTATCTCTCTTCAACGACTACGTGCGCCGTGACCTGAAGTTTGGCGAGGGGCAGACCTACCTGGACCACGCGCTCTTCGGCAGCGCGCAATGGGATTTCAAGCACGGCGGAAACACCCTCAGCGTCAACGTAGCCCCCGATATGGCCGAGGCGCTGAAGACCAACCCCAAGTTGAAGATCATGGTCAACGGCGGCTACTATGATCTGGCCACGCCCTTCTTCGCCGCGCAGTATGAAGACAAACACCTGCCGATTCCGCAGTCTCTGGCCAAGAACATCGAGTACGACTGGTACGAGTCGGGACATATGGTCTATGTGCGGGACGAGTGCCTCAAACAGCTCCACGATCGGGTGGCGGCGTTCATCAGGAATACCCAAGCGGACAGCAAGTAAGGACATCCTCTGCAATCTCCGTCGTATCTCTGGTCCCAGAACCGGGATCTCCAGCCCACAGACGAAAGGTGTCTGCGGGTGCCCCGGAGCTGAGGTAACCTGCGCCTGCTAAGCGAGGTCGGTTGCCCAGTTTGCTGTTGCCCGAAGATCGTCGATCTGGGCCAAGGCCCTGTCGTTCGTTACCAGTACCGCGCCCAATGCAATCGCATGGGCGGCAATCTGCATGTCAATATTCCCGAGGGTCTTGCCGGAGAACTCCAGCTTGGCTCTAAGCGCTCCGTAAGACTTTGCCTCATCGCGGCCCCACGGCAGTATCTTCACCGCGGCGAGAAACCACTCCATACGCTCTCGAAGCGCGGTTGCTTCAGGCCTCTTCGCAAGCCCATACCAGATCTCCGCTTCGGTAATCGCCGAGAGACATACAACCTCATCCTCTCTCAGGTTGAGCATCCGGCTTCGGGCGGCTTTTGAGTGACCCTTGGCGATGTAGCTGACCATATTCGTGTCGAGCATGTAGAGAGAGCTCATAGCTCAGGGCGTTCTTGCGGAGCCCTTTGGGCGCGATCAGAGGGGGAGAGGAAATCAGCCGGAACACCAACCCCATCAAGCGCGGCAAAGATCTCAGCGAGGCTGGCAGGCGCCTGAGAGAGGATCACGTCTCCGCTCTTTGGGTCACGGCGAATGTAGACCTCGCTCGTGGGAAAGCGGTAGCTCGCTGGGATGCGGACAGCCTGGCTCCTTCCGCTCATAAAGACCTTCGCCTTTTCAAGTTGCGCCATCGCTCACCTCTGTCATATAGCATGATATATGACAGAAGAAAAGTCAAGATCATTTCCCCTCCCTTAGAGGGGCGAAGAAGAACAGAGCAGCCGATCCGCAGAGCGCGATATAGTAACCAGCATGTAGCGCATCGCCTTTGCCCTCGCTCTGTTCTTCCCAGTTGCCGCAACTGCGCAGACGTTCTCGGTCACCTTTCCCAAGGAAGTCAGCGCCCAGCCCCTCGATGGCCGGCTTTTGGTGGTCCTTTCGACCGACCCGGCTGACGAGCCGCGCAACCAGATCGACGACAGCCCGCGCTCCCAGATGGTCTTCGGCGTGACGGTGGATGGGTGGCAGCCCGGCCAGCCGAACGTGGTGGACGCATCAGCCTGGGGTTACCCGATCCGCAGCCTCAAGGATGTTCCGGCCGGCGAGTACACGGTTCAGGCCGTTCTGAACAAATACGAGACCTTCCATCGGGCAGACGGCAAGACCATCAAACTGCATATGGACCAGGGCGAAGGACAGCTTTGGTATCGCTCGCCCGGCAACCTGATTTCAAAACCCATGAGAGTCACCGTCAGGCCGGGCGGCGCGATCTCCCTTGCGCTGACCGACGTGATCCCGCCCATTGTCACCCCGGCCGACACCAAGTACATTCGCCACATTCGCATCCAGAGCGCGCTGCTGACAAAGTTCTGGGGCCGGCCGATGTCCTTGAGCGCCATCGTGCTGGTTCCCGAGGGTTTCGACGATCATGCCAGTGCGCACTTCCCGCTGATCATCTTCCACGACCACTTTGTCGACGACTTTACCGATTTCCGCACGACTCCGCCTGACCCGAAACTGAAACCCGACTACAGTGAGCGCTTCCATCTAGCCGGCTACAACCGCATCCAGCAGGTGGAGGCCTACAAGTTTTACCAGCAATGGATCGCGCCCGGCTTTCCGCGCGTGCTGATCGTGAAGATCCAACACGCCAACCCGTACTATGACGACTCCTATGCGGTGAACTCGGCCAACGTGGGGCCTTACGGCGATGCCATCGAGACAGAGTTGATCCCGGCGATCGAGAAGCAGTTTCGCGCAATCGGCGCGGGATGGGCACGCTTCACTTATGGCGGCTCGACGGGCGGCTGGGAGGCGTTGGCCGTCCAGATCTTGTATCCGGAGCACTATAACGGCGCCTTTGCCGCCTGCCCAGACCCCATCGACTTCCACGCCTTCACGAATATCGACCTTTATAACGATAGAAACGCCTTTTATCTGGAAGGCGCGCACAAACGGGTGGCGCAGCCGGCCATGCGCGACTATCTCGGCCACACTTTTATCACCACCGAGGAGATCAATGCCTACGAACTGGCGCTGGGCGACCATGGACGGAGCGGCGAGCAATTCGACATCTGGCAAGCGGTCTATGGGCCGGTGGGCGCGGATGGCTATCCGCAACCCATCTTCGACAAGGTGACAGGCGAGATCGATCACAGCGTGGCCGCTTATTGGCGTGAACACTACGACCTGGAAGCGATTCTGGAGCGGGACTGGACAAAGCTCGGGCCGGAGCTGGAGGGCAAGATTCACATCTATGTTGGTTCCGACGATACGTACTTTCTGAATGATGCCGTCTACCGCATGGAGGATTTTCTCAACTCCAAGAACGATCCGCCCTACGGCGGCGAAGTGACCTACGGCCCGAGAGCCGAGCACTGCTGGAACGGCGATCCCAACCTGCCGAATGCCTGGTCGCGGCTGCACTACGATACGCAGTACCTGCCGAAGATCCTGGAACGCATTCAGAACACCGCGCCCAAGGGAGCGGACGTGACCAGTTGGCGTTATTAGAGTACTCAGCAGACGCCTTAACTGCTCTTTGGGGCTCGCACTCGAATCTCCACGCCCCGGCGCGCAGAGGGTAATGGACTGCTCGCGCTCGTGGAATCCAGCCTTTTCACATAGATGAGCGCC
This sequence comes from Occallatibacter sp., assembly GCA_049522255.1. GTDB lineage: Bacteria > Acidobacteriota > Terriglobia > Terriglobales > Acidobacteriaceae > Telmatobacter. The sequence continues at coordinate 46,924 of JBEKOA010000007.1, read as the reverse complement.
GGCTGGCCAAGAGGGTAAAAGCGCTCTTGCCTGCCCTGGCAATCGTATCCTTGGGACTCGTAGAGGCGGATCGCGTCGGCGTTTTCGGCCTCTACGTGCAGCCAGATCGAGTCGGCACCGGAGCTGCGCATGGATTCCTCGATACGGCCCATCAGCTCGCGGCCGACTCCACGTCGGCGGGCCTCTGGAGCGATTTCCACGGTTTGAATGTATGCCGTGGATTCGCCCCTGCGCTCCGTCCACTCAACAATGGCAAAGCCGGCCATTTGACCGCCCTCCTCGGCAATCCAGGTCGCGGCGTGAGGACGCTGGACCAGCGCGCGCATGGTTCGGCGGCTAAAGCGAAAGGGCGGTTGGAAGCAGACCTCTTCCAGAGCGTACAACTTGTCGAAGTCCTCGGCGGTGTATGGGCGATAGTTCATCGTTCAACTTTACGGCATACAGAAGACAAGATGCCAACTCAGAGGGAGAGTTGGACCGTATGTCTAGCAATTCTATGACTGATTTCCTGCCTTTGCCGTCTAAAACGCAAATAGGATGGGGCCTGGGCGTCTTAACTATCCCACCCTAGCCGCAAAAACAAAAGCGCGGCGAGGGTGGGGCACCCTTGGGCACAGTAGGAAGGGAGCCAGCTAGACCTTCGCTTCCAGGCTGGCGATTACGTCGAAGAAGCGCTGATCGAGACGGCGGTTGGTGGCAATGGCATCCTTGATCGGGATGTCGGTAATGTCCAGGCCCTGGAGCACGGCGATCCTGCCCCATTTCTTGTCGTGAACCATGTCGATGGCGTGCAGGCCGTAGCGCTGGCCGAGAGTCCGGTCATAGGCCGTGGGAACGCCGCCGCGCTGGGTGTGGCCCAGGTTGACCGAGCGGGTCTCGTAGCCGGTCTTCTCCTCGATCAGTTCGGCCAGCTTCTCGCCGATGCCGGAGAGGCGCGCATGGCCAAAGGAGTCCAGTTTGGCCTTTTCGTTGATGACCTGGCCGACCGCGGGCAGTTTGGCACCCTCGGCAACTACCACCACGCCGTAGTGCTTGCCATGATCGTAGTTGTACTTGAGCAGCGAGCAGACGTGGTCGATGTCGATGTCCTTTTCGGGGACCAGCGTCACGTGCGCTCCGCCGGCCACGCCGCAGGCATACGCGATCCAGCCCGCGTCGCGGCCCATCACCTCGACCACGATCACGCGATTATGCGAGTCGGCGGTGGTGTGAATGCGGTCAACGGCCTCGGTGGCGATCATTACAGCGGTATCAAAGCCAAATGTTTGGTCTGTCCCGCTGATGTCGTTGTCGATGGTCTTGGGCACGCCGACGCTGGGAACCCCATTCTCACTGAGAAAGAGCGTCACCGACTGCGTGTCGTCGCCGCCAAGGGCGATCAGAGCGTCGATCTTGTTAAGCTTGAGAACCTCCTGGACCTTGTCGATGCCGCCGGGAATCTTCTTCACGTTGGTGCGCGAAGAGTGCAGGATGGTGCCGCCCTTCAACTGAATGCCGTCGACGGCCTCCAGGGTCAGCGGGATGAAGTTATTGTCCAACACGCCCTTCCAGCCGTTGAGGAAGCCGATGAACTCATCGCCATAATGGTTGATGCCCTTGCGCACAGCCGCGTAGATCACCGCATTCAGTCCGGGGCAGTCGCCGCCGCCGGTCAACAAAGCAACTCGCATCGTAGAATCTCCTGATCGAAGGCGCGGCGAAGGCCGGGCCGGGAATCTGTCATTGAATTGTGGGTCCACAAGAGGGGAAACCGGATCCCGACGACAGCTCTTCGTCGTTGGGGTGGTGATTGCCGCTCTCGACGCCTTAAACAGTCTAACCTACCGCTGTAAAGGTAAATCGTGAGAATGGCGATTTCGGCTCACGAATGTGTGCTATAGTCCACGTCAGAAAATCTTTCAAGAGGAGGCTGTATGAGACAGATGCAACGGATGTTGTGCGCAGTTGCTGTCGGGACCTTCGGCCTAAGTTTTTCTTCCTCGGCAAACGCCCTTCCCGTGCTTGACTTGTCCGCTGGGACTCTGCAGGTCGATAGCACCAACAATGAGTTCCTGTTGGACATCGGAATCAATGGAAGTGGATTGGAAACCCCCAATCCTGCCTTCTATTCCAGCAGCGCATCCTTTTTCGGTTCCTATAACAACTCTTACCCGGAAAGCGCAAACCCAACATTCACCTTTGATTTCTCATTCTTCGTAGCATCGCCGGCGACGATTGATGTAAACCCGTACTACACCACCTTTGTCGGGTCTCAAGAAAGCAGTGTGTCATTGCTACAAGGGACCGAAGTGATTGACACGGGCATCCAAACCTCCATGAATCCCTGGGGAGTCAACTATTCACTTTCCCCAGTCGTCCTGGAGCCGGGGACCCAATATGATTTAGTGGTTACGACACTGGGTATTCCATCGTCGGACGACACCGGGATTGTGGGAACCATAGGATGGGGACAAATAGCACTTGATGCTTCTACACCCACCCCTGAGCCCGGCACTCTGTCGCTGTTCGCAACGGGACTTCTGGGAATTGCGGGGTTGGCTGCCGGCAGGACGAGGGTTAGAAAGACCCGCTAAAGAGGTTCATCACTATTTCATCGCAGGCGGCCCAGCCCCGGAAGACTCATGATCCGGGACTTCATCTTTGAACCCTTAAGCTCGTTCCAATGTTGGAAAGAGATGACCTCGAAGTGCTTCAATAGGGTATGCCCGGAACCGGTGCGCTTCTATTGCTGGCCTTCGCCAGTCTGGTGGTTGTCCTGCTGCTGATCCTGCTGCAGTTGACCCGGCTGGGATACCTGGTCCGTTCTACCATCCCAGACCGGCCCAGGCGGCGGATGTTCATCGCATCAGTCTCATTCTTGCTGACGTTTGCCGGGGTTCGCATTCTGGTTCACCGGATCGTGAATCATGAGGGACACTTTCAGTGGGTGGTGGTGCATGGGATGCATATTCACCACCTTGTCTGGGGGATTCTGATCCTGCTTTTGGTCGGCTACGGCTGGTTGCTGGACCTGGGACGGTCGCACTCCCCCATGTCGATCTTCTTCAGCCGACTGATGTCGGTGGGCTACGGCGTGGGAGCGGCGCTGACCCTGGATGAGTTTTCTATCTGGCTGGACCTGGACCCGGATGCTTACTGGTCGCACGGGCGCCTCAGCATCGATGCGGTGATTCTCTTTGGCAGCCTGCTGGCCGTGGGCGCCTGGGGCGCGCCGTTCTTTCGTGGCTTGAGCCGTGTGTGGGACAACCGAGCCCTCTTTGGCAGAGGGATAGGCCGCGGATTGAGCTTCCCTATTCGCCGTGCGCGGTTGCTTCGTCCGCGTAAAGTGCGTCGATCAGGGCCGCGTATCGCTCCGTGATCACGCGCCGCTTCAGCTTCATTGAAGGCGTCAATTCGCCCGTTTCCTGCGACCACTCGTCGGCTACCACGCGGAAGCGCTTCAGGCTCTCAAAGTTGGCCAGATTGCCGTTGACCTCTCGCACGATCTCAGCATAGAGGGCAACGACGCGGCTGTCGGCCACCAGTACGGTGCGATCCTTTGAATTCACGCCGTGGGTGCGGGACCACTCCTCAAGCGCGGGAAAGTTCGGCGACAGGATGGCAGAGATGAACTTGTGCCGGTCGCCCACCAAGGCCGCCTGGGCGACGAAAAGACTGTTTTTTAGCTTGTTCTCAATTGGTTGAGGGGCCACCATCTTGCCGCCCGAGGTCTTTAACAGCTCCTTTTTGCGGTCGGTGATATAGAGGAAGCCATCCGCGTCCAGATGGGCAATGTCGCCGGTGCGGAACCAGCCCTCGGCTTCGACGCATTCAGCCGTCATGGCCGGCTTGTTCCAGTAGCCGGAGAAGACCGATGGTCCGCGAACCAGCAACTCGCCATCCGCGGCCAGCTTCAGTTCTACATTGGGCATTGGCATGCCGACGGCGCCCATGCGATGGGTGAGTGGCGTGTTGAGAGCGATGACCGGCGAGGTTTCGGTCAGCCCGTATCCCTCCCAAAGCGCAATTCCCACCGAGGCGAACCACCTCGCTGTGTCGATGCCGAGCGGCGCGCCGCCAACAACAAGGATTTTCACCCGGCCACCGAATGCCTCGCGCACTTTGGAATAAGCCAGCCTATTTGCCAGCTTCCACAGGACCGACGAGGGCTGGCGGCCATCGTAGACGGTATCGCGGTGTTGAGCGCCGACTCCAATCGCCCAGCCGAGGATCCGCTTCTTGACCGGGGAGAGCGCGGCGCGGCGCTCAACTTCCTGGCGGATCTTCTCGAAGACTCGCGGCACGCCCACAAATACCGTGGGTCGAACTTCACGCATGGCAATGGGCAGCTTGTCGAACTTTGAACAATAGGCTACCTGCGCTCCGGATGTGTACATTACGTAATCCAGTGCACGGGCGGTAATGTGCGAGAGAGGAAGGAACGAGATGCATGCGTCGGCCGAAGTAAAGCCGAAATCGGCGGCGGCGACGTTCTGGTTTGCGGCAATGTTGCCGTGGGTAAGCGCTACGCCTTTGGGCTCGCCGGTGGTTCCGGAGGTGTAGATCAGCGTGGCCAGATCCGTGGGCGCAACCGAACGCGCCAGGGCATCGAAGACCGGATCGCGCTCAGAGCCGCGATCGTCGGCTCCGGCCATAACCTCGCCAAAGGCAACGGCACCCGGGGGCGCAGCAGCGGAGTCCATGATCAGGATTCGATCGAGGGGCGTCTGCTCGCGCACGGCGTTCAGCTTGTCGAATTGCTGGCGTGTCGAGACGACAGCAACACGGCAGCCGGCGTCCTGCACCAGCTCGGCGATCTGTTCGCCGGTCAGAGTGGGATAGATGGGCACATTGACCGCGCCGATGGCCAGGGTGGCAAAATCGGTCACAGCCCACTCCCATCGGTTTTCGCCGATGAGGGCGATGCGGTCGCCTTTGTGAACACCCCAATCTAGAAAGGCCTTGGCTAGCGCACGAACCCGTTGATAGATCTGAATGGAGGAGATCGGTTGCCACTGCCCAAACTCGTCCTGCCAGAGGATCGCGCGGGGATTGCCTGCAGCGGCCACGCGGCAAAAAAGATCGTTGATCGTGGAGAGTGGAACTTTCTCGGTCATTTGAATTGGACGGGGCACGGAAACTTGGCCGCCGCGATCATTACGAGAGTGTAACAGCGTGCGGCCTCTTCGGCGAAGGGGCCTTTCGCAGAGGATCATCGATCCTCCGCCGTGTCTGGGTCGCCGTCGAGATATAAAGGCAGATGCGGCCCGTCCCGGAATCCCCGATGCCCTTTGATGGTAATACTGGTATTGGCTCTCATTCCAGCCTCCAGATTACGATGAGAATCGAGAGAAAGGGACAGCGCTCGATGCAACCCACAATGAGCTCCACGGGCCGCTTCTACCGCCCGGAACTGGACGTCATTCGGTTTCTTGCCTTTTTATTCGTATTTCTTTTCCACGCCCTGCCACGATACGGCGATCTCAGCCTCTATCGCCTTCCAACGGGATTCGCTTCGCTCTATTCAGCTTTCGTCGCAGCCTGCGCGTTTGGCCTCTGCCTCTTCTTTACCCTGAGTGCCTTTCTTATCTGCGAGTTGCTGCTTCGCGAAGGTGAAGCTATTGGCACCGTTAATGTTAAGCAGTTCTATATTCGCCGCGTCTTGCGAATCTGGCCGCTTTATTACCTCGTTCTGGCCATTGGCGTATTTGTTGCATTTCTGTCCGGTAATCTCCATCGCAGTCTTGAAGACTTCGCATGGTTTGCCATCTTCATGAGCGCTTGGCACTGCTCCCTGCATGGGTGGATCAAAAGCCCCGTAGCCGCGCTATGGAGCATCTCCGTCGAAGAACAGTTCTACCTGATTGTTCCTTGGATCGTAAAATTCTTCAACCGCATGTCTCTGTATGGATTCTGCGCCGCCATATTTCTTGCTGCCAACGCTGAGCTTTATTATTTCGGGAGAGTAAAGGTGAACGGTCTTCGCGTCTGGGCCGATTCTCTGGTGCTGTTTGAGTGCTTCGCCGCCGGCATATTGTTGTGTCTTGTTCTCCGCAGCCGGGTGCCCAGAATCGCTCACTGGCAACGGCTGGTCCTGATCGCTTTCTGCGGCGTCTCTTGGACCGTTGCCTCCCATGGACTTCACTGCGGATTCACCCTGGCATCGGAAAACCCCGGCAGTTGGGCACTCATCGGCGGATATGCGCTGGTGTCGCTCGGCTGTGTCTTGTTGCTCCTTGCGTTCCTGGGCGTTCAGCCGAGGCTACTTCCTAGATGGACCATATATCTTGGGCGCATATCCTTTGGACTGTATGTTTACCATGGGCTGGCACTGAGCTTCACGCATCACCTGGTGATTGATCGCCTCAACATCGTCGGTATCCAGATCTTTTCCTTGAAGGTCTTCCTGGCTGCCGGCTTGTCGATTGGATTACCCTTCGGATTAACCGTTTTGATCGCCACGCTTTCCTACCGCTATTTCGAGACGCCATTCCTCAAGATGAAGAAGCGCCATGCGGTGATCGAAAGCCAGCCCATTGTCGGAGCCGGCTGAGGACTCACATGACAATGCAGAGCGAATTCGAGAGGGGAAAAGCTGCCTTCGGCGTGCAATTTCTGCCGCACGACTCCTTCCCGGCAGTTCAGGTTCATGCGACCGGCAAGTCAATACCGTTCTAGGCGACTGACGAAGCGACTTTGCATACTTATGCACATCTGTTGTATATTTATACGGGTGCGGCTGCCTCACAGCGAGCCGCGCCTCGTTGTTTATCAGGAAGCGTTGAATGAAGACTCTAAGGCACAATGCGATTCGCGAACTCGTGGGCCTGGCGCAGGTTTCAAACCAGGACGAGTTGCGCCGCAAGCTTCGCCGACGGGGCTTTGCCGTGACCCAGGCCACGCTCTCGCGCGACATTCACGAATTGAGACTCTCCAAGGGCCCCAGCGGCTACACTTTATCCAGTGGCAACGGCGCAGCTTCGGCAGTCGAGGACAACAGCCCGCCTTCGGTGGCCGAGATGGTTGAAAGTTTCGGCATGCGCGTGAAGCAGGCCATGAATCAAGTGGTGGTTGGCACGGTGATGGGCGGAGCCCAGCCCTTCGCCGCGTCCCTGGACTATGAAGCCTGGCCGGAGGTTGTAGGAACCGTCGCCGGAGACGATACGGTGCTGGTGATCTGCCCTGACATTCGCAGGGCAATCGAAGTTGAATCTCGATTAAGGACGATGCTCGAATCATGACAGAGACAGTACAAACGGCAGTGGTGGGAGTGACCGGATACGCGGGCGCGGAGTTGGCCAGGCTGCTGGTGCGGCATCCCCGCCTCAAGGCCAAGCCCCCCGTCTTCGCAGGCCGTGTGGACGAAAAAGACGCGGCGCGCGGCGGCGTGCCACTGAACGAGATCCATCCGCAGTTGGCCGATAGCCATGGCCACGGAGCGTTGCGTCAGCAGCCGTTTTCATGGGATCTGATGACCGATCTCGATGTTGAGGTTCTCTTCCTCGCCACGCCGCACGAGCAATCACGCGAGTGGGTGCCGGAGGCGCTCAAGCGCGGCATTCGAGTGGTCGACCTGAGCGGCGCATGGCGGCTCACCGAGGCGGAGAACCGCGCCGTTTATGCATTCGACGATAAGGATGCCAGGCTCGCTGAGGAGACACAGGAACAGGCAGTCTACGGATTGCCGGAGCTGCATCGCAAGAAGATCGCAGGCGCGCGACTGGTCGCCAATCCCGGCTGTTATGCGACCTCAGTGATTCTGCCTCTCAGGCCACTGGTAGCCGCCGGATTGGTCGATCTTACGAGTGGCATTGTGGCCGATTCCAAAAGCGGCGTGAGCGGCGCGGGCAAGGCGCCGACGGCGAAAACGCATTTCATCGCTGTAGCCGATAACCTCTCAGCCTATGGCGCTTTTACGCATCGCCACACCGGCGAATTGCTTGAGCAGATCGGCATCGACGCGAGCGAAATCACCTTTACGCCGCACTTGCTGCCCATTCCGCGCGGCATTCTCTCCACGATTTACGTCCGCTTCAATAAGCCGCAGACCAAGGAGAGCGTCGGGCGGGTTTATCACGAGGTTTTCGCCGGGAGCCCGTTGGTTCGACTCTATGACAAGACGCTGCCGCAGATTCAGTATTCGGTCAACACATGCTATGCCGACATCGGCTTCCAACTCTCCGCCGATGGACGCCGCGCTGTGATCGTCAGTTGTCTTGACAACTTGTTGAAGGGCGCCTCCAGTCAGGCAGTGCAGAATCTGAACGTAATGCTCGGCTGGCCTGAGGCCGAAGGCCTGGAATGAAACTCGCCTCGGAAGGTCTCGAATGAACGTTGCTACGGAAGGGCTCTAAATGAAGTACGTCGTCAAGTTGGGTGGGGCCGGCCTCGAGAATCCGTCGCTGCTGGAAGGCTGCACGCGCGCGATTGCCGAACTGGTGCGCGATGGCCATCAAGTGGCCGTGGTTCACGGCGGCGGCGTGCAGTTGACGCGCATGTTGAAGGCGCTGGGCAAGCAGAGCGAGTTTATCAATGGGCTGCGTGTGACCGACGCCGAAACCCGCGATGTTGCACTGATGGTTCTTACCGGAAAAGTCAACAAGGGCCTTGTCGCAGCCTTGGGCTCGCTCGGCGTTCCGGCGATGGGACTGTCGGGCGGCGACGGGTTGATCTTTCGCGCGCGCAAAAAGCGCACCGCGCCCGATCTCGGTTTTGTAGGCGAGATCGCATCGAGCGATCCGCGCTGGCTTGAGGCCGTATGGAACTTGTCCGGCGTGCCCGTGCTCTCGTCCATGGCTCTCGGCTTCGACGGCGAGTATTACAACATCAATGCCGACGAAATGGCCGCATCGTGCGCCATCGCATGCCATGCCGATGCACTGGTCTTCTTGACCGACGTGCCCGGAGTCAAAGGAGTGACGGGCGAAGTTTTGCGATGGCTGTCGATCGACCAAATTGCGGAGATGGCCAAGAGCGCCATCATTTCCGGCGGCATGTTACCCAAATTGAGCGCCTGCCGCGAGGCTCTTTTGAATGGCGTTAAGCGCGTAAGGATCTTACCTGCGGAAGCGGCCAGTTCCCTGCCCGACCTGTGCAGCTCCCGCGTAGCATTCGGCACCGAAGTGATGGTGGCCTAGGGAAATCTAAGGAGAAGAAATGACCAAGCTCGAACAAATTCAAGCCGCCGAGGCGCGGCTTTTGATTCACACCTACGATCGCTTTCCAGTCTTGTTTGTCGCCGGCGAAGACGTCCATCTGATCGACGAGAAGGGCGACCGCTATCTCGATCTGCTTAGCGGCATCGGCGTCAACGCGCTGGGCTACAGCAACAAAGTGATTCAGCAGACGATCGCCGAGCAGAGCCGCACGCTGATCAACGCATCGAACTACTACTTCAACGACAAGATGGCCGGCCTGGCCGAGCGCGTCACGCGAATCACCGGCATGGACCGCGCTTATTTTGGAAACTCCGGCTGCGAAGCCGTCGAGGCCGCGCTCAAGCTGGCGCGCGCGCACGCCGGCGTCTTGCGCGAAGAAGGAAGGCAGATCGGCACGAAGTTTCTTGCCCTCGAACAGAGTTTTCACGGGCGCACTTTCGGCGCAATTTCGGCGACCTACAAAGAAAAGTATCGCGCACCCTTCGAGCCTGTTGTTCCCGGCTTCGAGTTCGTGAAGTTCAACGACGTGGACGATCTGCGCGCCAAGTTCTCCAATGAGGTCTGCGGGATTCTTCTTGAAGCAATTCAGGGCGAAGGCGGCGTGCGCCCGCTCTCGCAGGAGTTCTTCGCCGAGGCGCGCAAGCTGGCCGATTCGACCGGTGCGTTGTTGATCGTCGATGAGATTCAGGCCGGTCTTGGCCGCACCGGAAAGTGGTGCTCTTATCAGCATTTCAACATCAAGCCAGACATCACCACGCTGGCCAAGCCTCTCGCCGGCGGCATTCCGATGAGCGCAACCCTCTGCACCAACGAAGTGGCGCGCGCCTTCCATGCGGGCATGCACGGAACGACCTTCGGCGGCGGCCCATTCGCCTGCGCTGTCGCATCGGCGGTGATCGATTACATCGAAGAAAACGATCTTCTCGCCCACGTGGTCGAAATCGGCGACTACTTCCAGGCGGAACTGACCAAGCTCGCCGTGCGCCACCCGTACATCATCGATGTACGCGGCAAGGGTTTGATGATCGCCGCTGAACTCAACTCCGCCGATCTGGCCAAGCACGCCGTTACAGAGATGCTGAAGCACCATGTCGTCATTAACCAAACCAGCGACACGGTCCTGCGTTTCCTGCCGCCCTTCATCTTCGAGCGCGTTCACGTGGACACGACGATCTCGGCCCTCGACAAGGTCTTTAGCGCATACACCGCAGCGGCTCAGACCGCCGTTCCATCTTCCGTTGGAGGTCAAACCCATGGCTAGCAAAACTCTCGTCGAGTCCCCCGTCATTCCCGTCGGAAAAGACCCGGACATTCTTGCCGCCGCAGCGCGCCTGCGTGGTGAAGACATGTGCTCCATCGCCGATCTAACCAGCGCGGAGGTACGCGCGATCGTTAAGCTCGGCCACGATGTAAAGCGCAATCCCCGCGACTACCGCCATGCGCTCGACATGAAGCAGATGGTGCTCATGTTTGAAAAGGCCAGCCTGCGCACGCGCCTCAGCTTCGAGGCTGGCATCAACACGATGGGCGGCAACGCGATCTTCGTCGATCAGACCAACTCTCCTCTGGGCGAGCGCGAGTCGATTGCCGATGTCGCGCGCAATGTCGAACGCTGGGTTGACGTAATCGTGCTGCGCACCTATGCGCATGACACCATCACCGAGATGGCCGCCAACTCGAAGGTGCCGATCATCAATGCACTTTCGGATTTCGAGCATCCCTGCCAGGCTTTGGCCGATTTCATGACTCTCGACGAGCACTTCGGCGGAGCGGCTGGACTCAGCTTTACCTATGTCGGCGACGGAAATAATGTCTGCCACTCGCTGATGCTCACCGGCGCGCAATTGGGCGTCAACGTCACCGTAGCTACGCCGCGCGGCTACTCGCCCGACATCGAGATCGTAACCCTGGCGCGGGATATAGCGCTGGTCAACAACTGCGAACTCCGCTTGCTTCAAGATCCGCAAGCTGCGGTTGAAGGCGCCGATGCGGTCTATACCGACGTCTGTGTCAGCATGGGCTTCGAGCATGAGTCCACCAAACGCGAGCCGATCTTCCGGCCCTTCCAGGTGAACGAAACGCTGATGGCCAAAGCAAAGCCGAGCGCGGTCTTCATGCACTGCCTGCCCGCGCGCCGCAACGCCGAAGTCACCGATGCAGTCCTCGACGGTCCGCAGTCGATCGCCTTCGATCAGGCGGAGAATCGCCTGCATGCGCAGAAAGCGTTGCTGCTGTTGCTGCTGGGCGGACTGAAAAACGTGGGAGCTTTTAGCTGTTAGCGTCCAGCTTTTAGCTGAGAGCTCCTTGATTGCGAATACAGGCGAAATCAACTTCTTCGCATGTCTTTCGCTAACAGCTAAGAGCTAAAGGCTAATAGCTAAACAAATTCCTTCCGAGGTTTTTCGAAGCATGTCCGTAATTCTCGAATCTCTGCCCATCGGCCAGAAAGTCGGCATTGCCTTCTCCGGCGGGCTTGACACCTCCGCCGCCCTGCACTGGATGAAGCAGAAGGGCGCCATCCCTTACGCCTACACGGCCAACCTCGGCCAGCCCGACGAAACAGACTACGACGCCATCCCACGTGCGGCCCTCGAGTACGGCGCCGAAAAGGCGCGCCTCATCGACTGTCGCGGCCCACTCGTTCGCGAGGGCTTCGCCGCGCTGCAATCCGGCGCCTTCCACATCAAGACGGCTGGCGTCGCCTACTTCAACACCACCCCCATCGGCCGCGCCGTTACGGGCACCATGCTTGTGGCCGCCATGAAGGAGGACGATGTCAACATCTGGGGCGACGGATCGACTTACAAAGGCAACGACATCGAGCGTTTCTATCGCTACGGCCTGCTCGCCAATCCCAGCCTTCAGATCTACAAGCCCTGGCTTGACACCGCTTTCATCGACGAACTAGGCGGCCGCGCCGAGATGTCCGCCTACATGCAGCAGGCAGGGTTTGCGTACAAGATGTCAGCGGAGAAGGCCTACTCGACCGACTCCAACATGCTTGGAGCTACGCATGAGGCCAAAGACCTGGAGCATCTTTCTTCGTCGATCAAAATCGTTGTCCCCATCATGGGCAAGGCGTTCTGGCGCGACGATGTCGAGATCCAGCGCGAAGAGGTCACCGTCCGCTTCGAAGAGGGCTTCCCGGTTGCGCTCAACGGCCAGCAATTCGAATCGCCCTTCGCTCTGCTGCTTGAAGCCAACCGCATCGGCGGCCGCCACGGCCTCGGCATGTCCGACCAGATTGAAAATCGCATTATTGAGGCCAAGTCCCGCGGCATCTACGAGGCCCCCGGCCTCGCCCTGCTCTTCATCGCGTACGAGCGCCTGGTTACCGGCATCCACAACGAGGACACCATCGAGCAGTACCGCGACAATGGCCGCAAGCTCGGCCGCCTGCTTTATCAGGGCCGCTGGTTCGACTCCCAGGCCATCATGCTCCGCGAGTCGGCCCAGCGCTGGGTCGCCAAACCCGTCACTGGCGAGGTCACACTCGAGTTGCGCCGCGGCAACGACTACTCCATCCTCTCGACCGAGTCGCCCAACCTCACCTATCATCCCGAGCGCCTCAGTATGGAGAAGACCGAATCCACCTTCTCTCCACGCGACCGCATCGGACAACTCACCATGCGCAACCTCGACATCGCGGACACCCGGGCGAAGCTCCTCACCTACGCCAAAACAGGCCTGCTCACGCTCAGCAAAGGCAGCGAAATGCCGCAGCTCAACAGCGGCAAGGAGAACGAGTAGCATGGCTATCTGCCAATATTGCGAACAGGAGATGCATACCGCGAATGGGTGCGTGAAGCTGCCTGTAAAGACAATTGACGGGCCGCTCGACCCGGTTCTCTATGGGAGTGAGATTGGAAACCCTCCAGAACCCGAAGGCCACAGGTGCCACGATTGCGGTGCTCTGCCCGGTTACTATCATCATGCCGGCTGTGATTGGGAACAATGTCCTCGTTGCCACGATCAGCTAATTAGCTGCGACTGCCAACCGGTAGACGATGAGTCATCCGAAGCGGAAGCAGAGAAAAAGACTGAAGACAGATAAATGACCGACGAACAACAATCCGGGAAGATGTGGTCCGGCCGCTTTCGCGAGCCGCTCGACGCAGAGTTCGAAGCATGGCAACGGTCGATTGTTTTTGACTGGCGGCTTCTCGACCAAGAGATCGCCGCCAGCAAAGCGCATGCCTCTGCTCTTTTCGCCGCTCATATCCTCACAAAAGATGAAACAACAGAGTTGCGTGCGGCGCTCGATGCGATTGCCGCCGAACACACATCCGATGCGGGCAAAGCTCTGGTTCGCAATCACCCGACGGCCGAAGACATTCATCACTTTGTCGAGCTTTCATTAGTGGAACGCGTCGGCTCACTCGGCCTCAAGCTACACACCGGACGTAGCCGAAACGAACAGATCGCGACAGACCTACGCCTTTATGTTCGCAAACAGATCGCACTCACCCTCGACGCTCTGATCGTTTGGATCAGTGCGCTTGTCGAAAAAGCTGAAGCTGCTGGCGATGCCGTGATGCCCAGCTACACACACATGCAGCGGGCCGAGCCGGTGCTGGTCGCTCACTGGCTGTTGGCCTATACCGAAATGATCTTGCGCGATGCAGGACGGCTGATGGATTGCTCGAAGCGCCTCAACTTTTGTCCGCTCGGTTCAGGAGCTGTAGCGGGCGCAACTCTTGCTCTCGACCGCAGTATTGCCGCGAAGGAGTTGGGTTTTGCCGGGCCCACAGGCAATTCAATCGACGCTACCAGCGATCGCGACTTCATTTTGGAGTATTTGCAGGCGCTGACCTTTGTCGGCTTGCATCTGAGTCGCTTTGCAGAGGAGATCACGCTCTTCGCCACGGCGGAGTTCGGTTTTATCACTCTGCCCGAGGCCTTTTCCACCGGCTCGAGCGCCATGCCGCAGAAGAAAAACCCCGACTTGACCGAGCTGATCCGTGCCAAGGTCGGGCGCATTCACGGTGCGGCCGAGGCCGTGACGCTGCAACTCAAAGGCCTGCCTTTGGCCTACAATAAAGACATGCAGGAGACCCAGGAGCCGGCCTTCGCCGTCGAGTTTGTGCCGCAGATGCTCGGGCTCGTGGCGCGCTTTACCACGGCTCTCGAGTTCAATCGCGAACGCATGAACGAGGCGGCACAGTCGGGTTATCTAAATGCGATGGCCGCCGCGACTTATCTCGTACACAAAGGTGTTCCCTTCCGCACCGCGCACGAGAAGATCGGTAATGCAGTCCGTTTCGCCATCGAGAAAGGCGTCGAGCTGGGCGAATTGAGCCTCGACGAACTGCGCCAGTTTGGTGAGGAGTTTGAGCAGGACTTCTTCGCCGCTGTCACTTTGCAAGCGACACTCGACTGCCACGATGTCACGGGAGGCACTGCGCGCGCGCGAGTGCGCAAGAAGCTCGCTGCCATGCGAAAGCTGCTCGCAAATTTGCCTCTTCTGAATCAGCAGGAGGCCGCGCATGCTGGTGCGTAAGGCCCTGCTCAAGGACGCCTCCAACGTCTATGACCTGGTGAACTCACTCTCCTCGGACGGTACGCTGCTGCGGCGGCCTTTCGCGGAGATCTGCGAGAACATCCGCGACTTCACGGTCGCTGAGTCGGACGGCGGCGTCTTCATTGGCTGCGGCGCACTCCATTTTTACGGCCCGCATCTCTGCGAGGTCCGCTCCATCGTGGTCAAGCCTGCGGCAAAGGGCAAAGGCGCCGGCGGCCGCATTCTCGCGGCTTTGATCGAAGAAGCCGAAGAGCACGGCATCCAGTCGATCTGCCTCTTCACGCGCATCTCGGATTTCTTCTTCAAATACGGCTTCCGCACCGTCGAAGACAAGGCCGAGCTGCCCGACAAGGTATTCAAAGACTGCCAGAGTTGCCCGCGCCTGCATCGCTGCGACGAGGTAGCCATGGTGCGCGGCCGCATACCCCGCATCTCGCTTCTCGGTGCGCGCGAAGAGGCCCAGCAGCTAGTCCATCTTTCCAGCTAACTTCACAGAATCAATCGGGTGCCCACCAGGGTGCGGGTGCCCCACCTTGGGCACGTTTTTGTTTTTGTGCCTAAGGTGGGAAATTCAAGACTTCAATCTCTCTATGCAGTACCATGACCGCCTGATCTTGTAATAGAAAAGTTGTAGCGCCGGTTTCAAGACCGGCTGTCGTGTGGGCGTCCACGCCCACAATTCTCTTGAGATCGCTCACCAAATCACACGGCCTGGATACTAACTCAATCTCTCTGCTTACCAAGTCTCGCGGCCGCCACAGCAATCTGACCGTAACTCAGCCCCCCATCGCCGGGGCTAACGTTGACATGCTGAAAGACCTTGAAGCTCTCAGCCTCCAGCCTCGCCCGCAGCAGCCGCGCCAGCCGGCGATTGTGCATACATCCACCACTCAGCGCAACCCGTGTGATTCCGCCGGCCTCCCGCGCCAGCTTCGCGGCCCGCACAAAACTCATCGCTACACCGAGGTGAAACCGCGCGGAAATCTTCGCCCGGCTAGCCCCTTCCCGTAGGTCTTCAACGAGTCCGCGCCATAACGGAGCAGCACTCATCCGCACTGGCAGGCGCTCCGCCCAATCTGCGCTGATGAACTCCACTGCATAGCCCGATTCGTCGTCCGGCTCATCCACCGCGACGCCCTCCAATTCAATCGCAGCCTGCGCCTCATAGTCCACCGTGCGTCGCCCCAGCACCACGGCAGCCACCGCATCGAAAAGCCGCCCCAAGCTCGAAGTGAGCGGAGCATTCACTCCACGCTCAATCATTCTTTCCAAAATGCGAGCCTCCTGCGCATTAGCTCCAGATAGCGCAGCCGCCGACTCCACATCGAGCCCAGCCGTACGCAGCGCCGCAAACGCCACCCGCCATGGCTCTTTGATGGCCGCCTCGCCGCCAGGCATGGGCACATACTCAAGATGCGCGAATCGCTCAAAGCTCCCCAACCGTGCGATCAGCACTTCCCCGCCCCAGATCTTTCCGTCGGTGCCGTAGCCGGTGCCGTCGAGCGCCAAGCCGATAACTTGCCCCGTGAGTCCATGCTCTGCCATGCACCCAGCGATATGCGCATGATGGTGTTGCACGGCGATCAAAGGCAAGCCCCGTTCGCTCGCCCAATCCTTCGCAAACTGTGTGGAAAGGTAGCCTGGATGCAGATCGTGCACCACAGTCTGCAGCTCAATCTCAAAGGTCCGCATGAGATGATCGAGCGACTCTTTGAAAAACTCAAGGCCGGTCAGGGTCTCCAGATCACCGAGATGCTGGCTCTGATAGGCAAACCCTCCGCGTGCCAAGGCAAACACGTTCTTCAGGTGACCACCGACAGCTAGCAGCGGTGGCGCTTCAAACGGCAGTGGCACACCAAGCGGCACAAAGCCTCGCGCACGTCGCAGCAGTTGCGGCGCTCCATCCACCACGGCAGCGACCGAGTCGTCGCAGCGCTGCAAGATCTCCCGGTCGTGCATCAGGAAGGCATCGGCGATCCCGCCGAGCCGTGCCAAGGCTTCGTCGTTATCGATGGCAATCGGCTCTTCGCTCAGATTCGCTGAGGTCATCACGAGCGCTTGCAGGCGCTCATCGGCAAAGAGCAGATGCGGAAGCGGCGCGTAGGGAAGAAAGACGCCCAGCCATGGAATCCCCGGCGCAACACTGTCTGCAATTCCGCTGCCTTCGCACCGCCGTGCCAGCACAATCGGGCGCGCAGCTGTGGTCAATAGCGCCCCTTCTTCTGTCGTCAAGGTGCAGACCGTTCGCGCGGTCTCGAGATCGCGTACCATCACTGCCAGTGGCTTTCCATAGCGGTGCTTGCGTTCCCGAAGGCGCATCACCGCCGCCCCGTTGGTCGCATCCACGCTCAAGTGAAAGCCGCCGATGCCTTTGATGGCCATAATCTGGCCCGCAAGCAATCGCTCGATCGATGCGGTCACGGCGTCGTTGGCCGGGATGTCCATCCCATCTGCCCCGACCAGCCAAACCCGAGGACCGCAATCCCGGCAGGCGTTCGGCTGCGCGTGAAAGCGGCGATTGAGTGGGTCGTCGTATTCGCGCTGGCAGGCTGCGCACATGGGAAACATCGCCATCGAGGTCTGCGGCCGGTCGTAGGGAACGCGGCGGGTGATGGTGAAGCGCGGGCCGCAGTTGGTGCAGTTCAAAAACGGATAGCGATAGCGGCGGTCAGAGGGGTCGAGCAACTCACGCAAACAATCAGGACACGTGGCCGAATCTGCCGGAATCCCGGTGCTAACCGGTCCTGTCACCTGGCTGGAGACAATTCGAAATTCGTCCTTTCCGCCTTGAAGTCCGGCCGAAGGCAATGCGCGCACTGTGACCGAGTCGATACGCGCCAGAGGCGGCGCCTCCTGGCGCAAGCGACGAAGAAACGCGTCCAGTTGTTCGCGAGGCCCCTCGATCTCAATCTTCACCCCGTCTGTGTCGTTGCCTATCGACCCGGTCAGGCCCTCCTCAATCGCAAGCCGATAGATAAACGGACGAAACCCCACTCCCTGCACCACCCCACAGACCAGCACCTCGCGCCTAAGCAGCGGACCATGGTGCGGTTGCGTATTTGAAGTGGTTTCTTCGCTCACAGTCCAGACTCACCCCGGACACAAGAATAACGCAAACACCAAAGACACTCGCGGCGTTTACTCCGAATGCCGACTCAACGAGCGGCAATCTGTGCCTACCAGATCTTAGGGAGCAGTTAGGCAAACTGATTCAAATCCACGTTCATGATGTGGTACAGGACCCGAGAGCCTTCGTCGCATCTGTTGAAAACCAAGCATCTTGTGCCGATAGAAGTCGTACAGCCACCACGCGCGTGTTGCCACACCCAAATTGGCAACCCCGATCCAATCTTCTTGGCGGGCATAAGCCTGCTTTGAATGGTTGCAAGGCTTTTGTGGCCGGCTCTTAGTTGGAAGTGACGGAACCGGCAGTTGCCGCTTGGTTTACCGGAAAGGGACACAAGATGAAGCGAGTACTGATTGGCGCATTGACTGTCGCGCTGACAACAATGACAGCGTTCGCGCAAGGCGCTGGGGACCAGAATCTTCAGATCCATGGCTTTGCCACGCAAGCCCTTGTCTACACCAACAATAACAATTACTTGGGCATGGATACCAATTCGGGGAGCACTGCCTGGACAGAGGCCGCGGTCAATGTAAACGATCAAGTGACAAGCAAGCTGCGTGCTGGGGTGCAGTTCCATTACACCAGGCTGGGCATCTTCGGAGGCGACAACATCAGCGTGGATTGGGCCCTTGGGGACTACAAGGTGAACCGCTGGGTCGGGGTGCGCGCCGGCAAAGTGAAGATGCGCTGGGGGCTTTACAACGATACCCAGGATTACGATCCCGGTTATCTGTGGTCGCTGCTGCCAGAAACGATTTATGGTGTGGACTATCGCGCCACCGATCTCTCGCAACTCGGAGCGGAAGTGTATGGCAGAGTCCCGCTAGGAGAACACCTGGGCAAACTAAGTTATAGCGCATGGTGGGGCGATTACTTCGTAGCTACAAACGACGGTATTATGGAGGATTTCAACGAGTCAGGGCTCAACTTTACCAATACTCCATGGGGAAAGACTCCGGGATTCGACTTGCGTTGGCAGACGCCTGTGAAGGGATTGATGGTGGGTGGCTCTTTGATGGCTTATGACGCCAAGGGCAACCTGACCAATGGTACCTACTTTCAGCCACTAGCCTATTGGCCGGCATACTACGCAAAGTATGACTACAAGAAGCTCACTCTCTCCGGGCAGTATACAAAGCTGATTCAGTATCAGACCGTGACCATTACCGGTTCGGCGCCATCCTCCAGCGGCATCGACAACCCGGCATGGTTTGCGATGGCCGAATATCACGCGACTGACAAGCTGCAGGTTGGAGCCTATTACACCCGGTTGTGGGATGCGCCGCTTCCGAATCCCGTCCTCCCGGAAGACTACTTCCACGAGTGGGTATCTTCGAGCCGATATGACATCAACTCGAACTTCTACGCCAAGCTCGAAGGGCATTACATCGACGGCACCGGAAGTGGCTACTACGGCTTCAACAACCCGAATGGACTGAAGCCCAGAACCGGCGTGCTTGTCGGCAAGGTTGGATTCACATTCTGATGCGGACGAAAGGAGACACTCTCATGAAGAAATCATCGTTCATTTTCCTGATCTTTGCCGCCGCGTCACTCTTCGCTGTCCACGCACAGGCCCAGGTCGTCATCATTGCGAACAACAGCGTTCGTGATACGAGCGCTTCCAAAGCAGACATCCGCGACGTGTTTATGGGAGCGTCATCCAACCTCAAGAGTGGTTCACATGTCGTTCCGATTCTGTTGAAAGGCGGCGCGGCGCACGTGGAATTCCTGGTCTTGTTCATTGGAAGGTCCGATGCAGGGTTCCAGTCGAATTGGAAGAGCCAGGTCTTCTCCGGACAATGCTCCATGCCCCGAAGCGTGGATTCAGAGAAAGCTATGGTTGAGTATGTAGAATCTACGCCTGGAGCCGTCGGCTATGTCCTGAAGACGACTCCACATGACGGAGTGAAGACACTGACAATCCAGTGATGCGATTCTTGCGGCCGAGCCAAGTGTGGCATTTGGCGCTGCTCGATACGATTCCGGTTGCAGAGGTTGACGCTCCGCGACTGCCAACGCATCCAACCTTCTGTTAGGGTTGAATGCGAGGACTATCTTTGGAATGATCGGTTATCTGGAGCGAAGGCTTCTCGTTGGGTTACTGGCTGCGGCCAGCGTATTGTTCCTGGACACAAACCAGATGCCGGCTCAGCAGCCGGACCCCGCATCTGTCATCGCGAAGGTCGATGCGGCAGTGAAAGCCAGAGTCGACCACGTTGCATCCTACACCGTCACCGAGCACTACGCTGTCTACCGGGGCAAGGACGAGACCCATCCCTCGGCGGAAATGACGGTCCGCACAGAGTACCGCAAAGAGTCAGGCAAGATATATACAATCCTTTCGGAAACCGGCTCCGGGCTTATTCTGAATCACGTGCTGGGTACGATCCTGGACCGTGAGAAAGAGATCAACCTGCCCGGCAATCGAGAGCATTCGTGGATCATCTCCGCCAACTATGAGATGAAGCTCAAGCCCGGCGGCGTGCAGCGGCTGGATGGAAGGGACTGCCTTGCGCTTGCGATCTCTCCGCGGCATAAGTCTCCGAATCTGATTGAAGGAACCTTGTGGGTGGACGCGAGAGATGGCACTATTGTCCGCCTTGAAGGAACCACCTCAGAGAGTCCTTCCATCTTTACAGGGCCGTCTCAAGTGATGCGACAATACGTCGACGTGAACGGCTATGGCATGGCCAAGCACGCCAGAGCGGTCTCTGATAGCTTCCTTCTCGGCCGGACCGTGATCAGCATCGATTATCGGGATTACCGGATTCTGCTCATCCAGTGATCGAGAAAAATCGGCCCTTCAGCGCTGTGATATCCTTGCTGCGCTCTTGAAAACGATTCTCATTCCCGGACTCGACGGTAAACCATATCCGATGAAACATTTCCTTGAAAAACTATCAGTGCTCCTTGGTTTTGTTCTAGTTGCGGGCTGCGCATGGACACAGACCGGTGTTCAACCTGGGGCCAAAACACCGGTATGGATCGCCACCTGGGGAAGCTCACAGCAGATTCCCGAACCGCAAAATGCGCTGTCCGCAGACGACCTGCGAGACGCCACCGTTCGTCAGATCTTTCATTTGTCCGCAGGCGGCACGGCGCTCCGAGTACATCTCACGAACAGCTTTGGAACTGAGGCGCTCCACTTCACATCCGTGCATATCGCGCGGCCGCTTTCGGCGGCATCCTCTGAGATCGACCCGAGGAGCGATCGGCCGCTCACCTTCGCCGGCAACTCTGAGGTGACGGTGCCGCCAGGGGCGGAGTTCGTCTCAGACCCGCTGGAGTTCGCCGTAAATCCGCTGTCGGACCTGGCAGTTACCTTTCACTTGGATTCACCACCGGCTCGCCAGACCGGGCATCCTGGCTCACGGGCAACCACTTATTATGAGCATGCAGAAGCGGTGAGTGCTGCGAACCTGACCGAAGCAAAGCACGTGGACCACTGGTACCAGGTCTCGGAGATTGATGTACAAGCTTCGCCGAATGCCGCGGCAGTAGTGGCGCTGGGGGATTCGACCACCGACGGACACGGCGCAACCACTAACGGCAATGACCGATGGACGGATGTGCTCGCCGCGCGGCTGCAGGCCGCCCCCAGGACATGCGACATCGGAGTTTCCAACCAAGGCATCGGAGGCAATCACCTGCTCACGGATGGTCTGGGGCCAAACGCGCTGTCGCGTTTTGATCGCGATGTGCTGGCTCCGGCGGGTGTGCGGTGGGTTATTGTCTTCGAAGGCGTGAACGATCTGGGCGGACTCGTGCGCGACGGCGAAGTCTCCCCGGCCGGGCATGCTGCCATGGTGAGCCGAGTGCTCGCCGCATACGAGCAGATGATTGCTCGCGCTCACGCCCACGGGCTGCGCGCCTATGGAGCAACGATCACTCCGTATGCCGGTTCCGATTACTACCGTCCCGGGCCATCGAGCGAAGAGGACCGGCAGACGGTGAATCACTGGATTCGTGGCGCCGGCCACTTTGACGCTGTGATCGACTTCGACAGCGTCCTCCGAGACCCCCAGCACCCCGACAGGCTCTCGCCTGGCTACGATTGCGGCGACCACCTCCACCCCTCCCCTGCGGGGTACAAGGCCATGGGCGAAGCCGTTCCCCTGGCCCTCTTTGAAAGATGATCTTCGAAAAGGATGACCCTCTTTGCTCCTCGATTGGCAAGATCGGATCCTAAGTGTATCCTAGTGGTCAGACCTCTTCATGAATGCCGGTGGCTGTCATCGAGGCCTGGAAACCTGCTTTGCAGCAAAGGAAGGCCCCGCCGGCATCCAGCCAATGGTTTCGTGCAAACGCTGACTATTTCGGAATCAAGGAGTGAACGGTTGATGAGTGACGTGCTGGATATTCGTAAAGATGCTGAGATTGACTTTCTTTCGCTGGGAGCGCTGGTGCATCGGCTCGATCCAGGAATAATTCCCTTCCGCAAGGCTACGGAATGCAAGATTCACGTCAGCGGCGGCGAATTCAATGTGGCGGCGAATCTCTCGGACTGCTTTGGAATGCGAACAGCAGTTGCCAGCGCCATGTCCGATTATCCGATCGGCGATCTGATCGCAGAGCGCGTCCGCGCCATGGGTGTGAAACCGTTTTACAAGCATTTCAAGCACGACGGCGTCACTGGTCCAAACATGGCGAGCGTCTACAGCGACCGTGGATTTGGCCTGCGCGCACCCGTGGTTTTTTACAACCGTGCCAACGAGGCGGCAGCGCAATTGAAACCAGGTGATTTCGACTGGGGGGCAATCTTCGCCAAGGGAGTCCGCTGGGTACATAGCGGCGGCATCTTTGCCGCCCTTTCACCTACGACCGCGGAACTGGCCGCGGAGATGATGAAGGCCGCCAAAGTGGCGGGAGCTGTCACGTCCTTCGATCTCAACTTCCGCGAGAAGCTATGGAAGATCTCCGGTGGCAATGAGCGCGCCGTAGAGACCATCGGCCGCATCGTCGAGAATGTGGATGTGCTGGTAGGCAACGAAGAGGATTTGCAAAAAGGGCTGGGGATACCTGGGCCGGAAGTAGCCGCCAAATCCAAACTCGATCCCAGCGTGTTCCTGGGCATGATCGACAATGTTGTAAGGAAGCATCCCAAGGTGAAAGTGGTCGCGACAACGCTGCGTGAAGTGCACTCCACCAACCGCCATAGTTGGAGCGCAGTTGCCTGGATAGGCGGCAAAACCTACAGCGCACCCACGGCCGAGCTGGAGGTGGTGGACCGCGTGGGTGGCGGCGACGGATTTGCGGCTGGCTTCATTTATGGCCTATTGTCGGGCGAACCTCCCGAGGAAGCGATGAAGCTGGGATGGGCGCACGGCGCATTGCTGACCACATTTCCCGGCGACACCACCATGGCTACGATAGACCAGGTGCGGGCATTCGCGCGAGGCGGATCGGCACGCATTCAACGCTAGCGAAGAATTCTGTTCCTTGTGAGAATCTCCGAGCGGGTTGTCTGTCACTTTGTTTGACTTTGCACTCCAGGGATCGAACACCATGAGCATTCTCGATCGATTCCGTCTTGATGGAAAAACCGCGCTGGTTACAGGAGCAGCGGCCGGGTTGGGTGCGGCAATTGCCGTCGCTCTCGCAGAGGCAGGCGCGAATGTTGCATGCCACGGAAACCGCCGGCCGGCCGACCAGACCACTTCGCAGATACGCGCCCTGGGCCGGGAGTCACAGAGCTTTTCAGCGGACCTCAGCACTCCCGACGGCGCGACCCGCTTGTTCGAAGCCGCGGCTAGTGCCATGGGCGCCCCGCACATTCTCGTAAACAATGCTGGAACGATTCAAAGGGAAACCGCTGAGGATTACAGTTGCGAGGCATGGATGCAGATGATTCAGGTCAACCTGAATAGCGTCTTTCGACTTTGCCAATTGGCCGGGAAAGAGATGCTGAAGCGCAATCAGGGAAAGATCGTCAACATCGCCTCTCTGCTTTCGTTTCAGGGCGGCATTCGGGTTCCGGCCTATGCGGCGTCCAAGGGCGGTGTGGCCCAGCTGACCAAGGCTCTGGCGAACGAATGGGCAGGCCGCAATGTGCAGGTGAACGCCATCGCACCGGGTTATTTCCGCACTGAGAACACCTCCGCCCTGCGTCAGGATGAGACGCGCAATCGCCAGATTCTCGATCGCATTCCGGCGGGCCGCTGGGGAGATCCTGGAGATCTGGCGGGTGCAGCGGTATTCCTCGCCTCGCCGGCCAGCGACTATGTCAACGGAGAGATCCTGGTTGTGGACGGCGGATGGATGGCCCGCTGACAATCAATTCGGGGACACCTTGCCCGGCTACTCCTTGATCTTGGCCACTAAGGCGCTATACAAAGTACCCGGCGAAATCAGTAACTGATGCGGCACGCCGGCCGGAACTATGATCACATCTCCCGGCGCAATCGTCCGCGACCTTCCGCCCTGGATGCTGGTTCCTTTCGTCTCGCCCTCACTGTCTGTCTTCGCATCGATGACCTTCCCGCCGGAGACCAGCGTCGCGCTTCCCTGTTCGACGATCATCAAGTCGTCGAGGTGCGCATGAATCTCGGCGCCGCCGCTGGCGGTACGCACGGATAGCTTTAACGCGAGATTTCCATAACTCGCCAGCGTCGATCCGCTGCTGCCATTGACTTTGGCCTGCGGCGCCAATTGCGCGAGTTGTGTTTGAACCTCGCCCGAGGAAATCACTTCCGCCTTGTCGCCTGTCAGTGTCGCTGCCGAAACGGCCAGCGATAAGGTCGCCGCTATCATCATCGCTTTCTTCATCGCAACCCTCTCAAGTCAACGCAGGCTCTCGACTGGGGCCGGGTCCATATCGGCGTAGTCCTGATTTTCGCCTCCCATGCCCCAACAGAAGCTATAAGCGCGAGTGCCAACGCCAGCATGAATCGACCATCCAGGGGAGACGACAACGTTTCGATTCGCCATCACAATATGCCTCGTCTCTTCTGGTGAACCCATCAGGTGAAAGACGCGAGCATCTTCGTCGACATTGAAATACATGTAAACCTCTGAGCGGCGATTGTGCGTATGCGGTGGCATTGTGTTCCATGCGCTTCCTGAGTGCAGGTGAGTTACGCCCATCACCAGTTGGCAACTGCGCGCTCCGTCCAGGTGAATGTATTTGCAAATGGTCCGCAGGTTGCAGGTCTCCGCGCTTCCAATCGTCGTTGGATTGGCGTCTTCTTTGCGCACAAGAGTAACCGGATAACTGGCATGAGCCGGATAACTCAACAGGTAAAAGACCGCAGGGAAGGACTTATCTCTGGAATCAAAACTCACCTCGGCGTTTCCACGGCCAATATAGAGAACGTCAAGATTCTCCATCCCATAGCTCTTTCCTTCAACGTGAACCACCCCATTGCCGCCGATATTCAAGACGCCAAGCTCTCGGCGCTCAGTAAAGTACGAGGCCCGCAAGTCGGGATACGTGGGAAGCACAATAGCCCGGTCCTCGGGCGCAGCCATGCCGATCACCGCCCGGTCGAGGTCAACGTAAGTCGCGCACAGCTCTCCCGGTTCGTAGAGCGTGTTGAGCAAGAAGCTCTCCCGGAGTTCTTTCGTTGTCATGCGCGAGTACCGCACGGGATCGGCCATCAAAACCGTCTTCACTATTCCTCCGTATCCTTGACCTCATCGCTGATTCGGCATTTTGCGCATCGTCCATTGCGTGCCGCTATCTCAGCCAGACTATCTTCGCTCAACTATTTGAGGGCATTTAGAGGATCCCAGTTGTCAGTGCCTCTCAGAAAGACAGACGGCGCAAACTGGCTTGCCTGTTCCGGGGTGAGAAAGTGCGTGTGCGGATCACGCTGATCGTGCTGTGCGCCCGGCCCCGTCGAATTGTATTCGGCATAGAACACGGTTTCGATCGAATGGGTCTCACCGGGATGCCACTCTCTCCATCCTGCCGGATCGATATGGCTGCCCATCTCTGTATTGAGAAAGACCACCGATGCATAAGGCCGCCAGGGACGGCCGAGATAGACCTTGCCGATCAAACCGGCGTCGGCGACGAGTTTGCAGTGATTGAGCACAAAGCCTGAGTCCTCATTGGGGTAGTGCTTGGACTGCGCAGTGATGAATCCGCCATCATGGGCCGTGCTATGAATCTCGCAGTGATCGAAGACTGCTTTGCCATCGCCGAAGATGAAATCGACGTTTCCGGCAATATAGCAGTCGGAGAAATACTGTCGGGCAGGAATGCAGTTTGGTCCATCCGGAGTGCAATTGCGGCTGCCTGCGTACACCGTGTCTTGGTTGCCGAGCAGGCGAACATTATGGAAGACCGCACGGTCGCCGATAACCCGAAGAGCCAAAGCCTGAGAGCCGGCGGGAAGCTGCTCATGGGTCCGGTTGAAATCGTTTTCGAAGGTGATGTTTTCGGCGAAGAAATTATCGGCAGTTACATTGACCGTCGCGGAATGGAGCGTGCCGCCATTCGCTCCGGCGCTTCTGTCATTCACCACCACAGTCTTGGACGCGTCTCTGTTTGCGCTGCGCAGGCGAATGTTAGGCTTGTCGACGGTCAGCACTTCGCGGTAAGTTCCAGGAGCTACAAGCACCAGCGCTCCGTCTTTGGGCGCCGTATCGAGCGCGCGCTGGATGGAATAAAAGTCGCCCGTTCCATCGGTCGCAACATAGAGCGTTTCATCCTCTGCCGGAACCGTGCCTGCCATCTCAGGAGCCGAGGGCAGCGCGGGAAACGGGACGAAGCGGGCATCGCAGGCCAGAGGTACACCAGGCTCAGAGCCGGGTGTCTGCTGCACAGTAGCATTCTCCCCGCTCGGTTCGAGATTGCCGCGCTTGCTTCCAATGAGAATCTCCGCATCCTTGACGATCATCCCGGAGTGCTGCTGGTCATCAACAAAAACGTTGTCGAGTTTAAGGCCCAACTTATGCTGGGAGTCAAGTCCGAGAAAAGTGTTATTTCCTGCCGTCAGCACGTGAACGTCCTGCAAAGTGATCTCGCGGTAAACAGGGAGTTGGTCTCCAGTGAACGTCGTGTAGAGCGGCGTGAAGACGAGCGGGTTCTTGACATTGCGAATGCAGACATTGCGGTAGAGCAGATCGCGCACAAGACCACCCCGGCTGCGGTCGGACTTGATGCGGATGCCGTTATCCGCGCCGTCGATCGTCAGATCGTCCACCAGCATGTGATCCACCCCGCCACTGGTTCCGCTGCCGATCGACATGCCGTGTCCGGTATAGAAGTGGTTGTGCAGGATGGAGATATTCGAGGACGGTCCCGCTTTGCCGGACTTCACTGCAACATCATCGTCACCTGTGTGGATCAAGCAATAGGCAATCGTCACATTGCGCGAAGATCCTGGATCGATGCCGTCCGTGTTGCGGGCGGTCTTCGGCGTCATGATCTTGACGCCCCACGCCGTAAAGCCGTCCGTTTCGTTCACCGCAACATGGAAGTTGGGAGAGTTGCGCAACGTGATCTTGTACATATTGAAGCGATCTGCATGGCGCAGAACAATAAGCATGGGAACGCTCTGCTGCCTGTCGGTGACTTTTGCCTCGTGCGCCAGATCCCACCACGTCACATCTTGCCCCAGCAACTTTGCTCCACCGCGGCCATCGATGGAGCCTTCACCCATGATGCCGCCATCGTGGGCTCCATCTCCTCTGATCAACGGCTTGCATCCGTGACCCCGGTCGCTCACGATGCCGCAACTGCCGGGCTCGAGATCGTAGATGCGCGGGTCGCGCGAGGCAACCAGCGCGGTATTTGCGTCCACCACCAGCGTTACACCGGGGCGCAATTCGATCGGCCCGGTCAGGAACACATTCTTCTTGCCGCGGGCTCGCAACACAACAGCCTTGCCGGCAGCGCAGTTGTCGATGGCGTGTTGGATCCGATCGGTGTCAAGCCGCTGCTCATCCTTGTCGGCAATTGTTCCATGAGGGGCTGAAATGCCGGCCTCCAGGATTGCACATGCGGCCGGAATATGCGGCTCGGTGACCTCGCGAGCGTCCTGAGCGGACAAGGTCATGGCCAGACACATAAGCAGCAAGGAAGAAAGCGCGAAAATGGAAAATGAACGCATAAGTCTCCGATCGGCGTATCAACAAGCCGACTTAGAGCCTGTTATTAATTTTCGCGCGGGTGCGAGAATATTAATAACAGCCTCAAGGTTAAGGGGCTGGTTTCCCAGCCCCTTCGTTGGATCAAAAAACAAGAGTTTGCTAGAAGGTGATATGTCCTGCGAACTGCCACTGACGTGGCAGGTTTGCCTGACCGGCAACTGTGCCAAGAGTGGTATTGCTGGAAGCGGTTGATGAGGTCACTGACTGGCCGATCGTACCTCCTGAGGCGGCATTTTGCGAGGTAGTTCCGAACCAAACATGGTTTCCGGCGTTGAAGGCGTTGGCCTCGAGAACGAGCTTGACTCTCTCGTTTTTCCAGAGATCGAAGGTCCGGCGAAGGCTGCCATCCATGTTGTAGTTGCCGGGGCCGCGCAGTCCATAAGGAGCAGTACGGGCAACGTCGCCAAGCACATATGGGTTGGCGAGCTGGCCTGTCTGCAAGAAGGCTGCCGGGTTAACATATTGAACGCCCATATTTGTCCTGGAATCTCCCTTGCCCCATCCGCCGTTTTGGCGAACAACGCCATTGAACGGATAAGTACCGGTGTTGATGGTGTTATAAGCGGGCATACAAGTGCCTTGACCAGGAACATTTGAGCATGTGCTGGAGGTGATCATCAGCGGATTGCCGGCATAGTAGGTGAAGATGCCTGAGAGCCGCCACCCTCCTGCCAGGGTGCTGACAATTCGGCTGCTGTTGCCGATGTGGCCTCTTCCAAAGGGCAGGTCGTAGGTCGCGGTGCCGGTAACATTCTGCCGCTGGTCAAAGCTGCTGAGCGAACGGTCGGCCTTGCCAAGAGCCCAGGCTTTTCCGTTGTTGGCCATGACCCCTGCGGGAATGGCATAACCTGTGCGGAAGGTTCCGGCATTGTCGATGCTCTTGCTGAATGTGTAGTTGAGCATCATGGTAAGGCCATGAGCCATACGTTGGTTGATCGACAGTTGCATGGAGTTATAGTTGGAATTGCTTGTGGCCGCAACTTCGTCGGTCACGCCCTTGTATTGTGGAAACGGCAGCAGCATCTGGCTGAGGTTCTGACCGGTATTGAAGGTTGGGAACGGCAAGCTTAAGCCCGCCGGCAGCCCTGCGCTGACCTTGGTGCTGAGAGCGGCTCCCAGGCTCAGATTCTTAGGATCCAACTGGTTGTTATAGTAGCCGCGCTCCTGGCTGCTCCCGTTATTGGCGACGATGAAGTGTCCCTCATTGCCGACGTAACTGACTGTCGCGGTCATGTCTTTGGTGATGCTGCGCTGGAGTCCGAAGGTCCACCCTATGAATTCCGGTGCGCGGCCTCCATAGTAAGGATCGATGTAGCCGAGGGTAGAGGCGATGCTGTCAGTTGTCGAGGCATTGGTCGCATAGGCCGTGGCGTAACCGGGGTCAAAGATCGGCGGTGCAATTGGGGTGTATCCCGCGCCTCCGAAGTTCGTATTGGTTGGATCGTTTACAACCGCCGAGCTAGCGGGGCCCACTGTGGTTTTCGAGACACCCGAGGCCCCACTCAAATAGAAGACAGGGAGCGCATAGCCGGGCGAGGATGGTGAAGGCGCCGCTGAGAAGCCTAGCTCCAGCGCGCTTCCTGGCTGGGTGGAGTTTGCCGTGCCGCCGACGCCGCCACCCAGAGCATAGTACATGCCGCCAGATGCCCGGATGACCGTCTTATCGTTGACCGCATAGGCAACGCCCAGACGTGGTCCCCAGTTCTTGTAGTAGGTCTTGATGGGAGTACTGCAGTTGCAGCTATCGGTTCCTTTGCCAGCAAACTGCAAGGCCCCGGCAGTGCCCGTGTATGGATTCGTCAAAGCCGTATTCAGAAACGAGAAGCGGTTCTCCGCCTCGCGCATGGGAGGCAAAACATCCCAGCGGAGGCCGGCGTTGACCGTCAGCTTGCTGGTCAATTTGTAATCATCATTTAGAAACAACGCAAAAGGGTGGAATCGCGTTCCGGTTTCCTGCGCGCTCTGCGCATACTCAGTGTACGAGCCTGAATCGAATGCGCCCATCATGAAGCTGGCGTAGTCGAATCCAGTGCCGGACGTAACAGTCGAGCTGTTGTTGAGTAGCGCGGTTTCAGTAACAGCGGCTGTGAGAGCCAGCAGACTGGAGCCTTCGACCGAGGGTTGGTAACCGGTAGCGGAATAGTTGTAACCGAGCCACTGATACTGTCCGCCAAAAGCAATCGAATGCTTGCCGCGGACCCACTGCATGTTGTCTACCAGGGTGTAGTTGTCGACGACGGCCGTGCCGCTGGACTGCCCTCCCCAGTTAGCCTCGTCTTTTCCGTTGAAGGTAATATCCGGGAAGGTCTTCCCCGCCTGACCGACGCTGGGCAAGCCGGTAATGCCGAAATTCGCAGCCTCCCAAGCGGCCACGCCATAGGTTGGATTGATACTGGGACCGTTATACTGCAAGGCGGCATATTTGAATTGATTGACTAGTGACGAAGTAAGCACGTAGGTGTGCTCGACGATCGCGTCCTTCGTCACAGGACGATAGGACTTTGCATACAAATAGGGTAGCGGAGCCACGTTGGTCGACTGAGATCCAGCCGGTCCTACAAGGCCCTGGCGGCCAGCGGCAAAGATCAAAGAGATCCTCTGCTTGCTTGATAGATCGGCATCCAGGCGTTCCGACTGGGTCCAGTTGTTCAAGCCCCAGGCATAAGAGCCGAGGTAATTATTGGTGAGCGCCGAATTGCTCGGAGTTGGCAGCATCGCTGCCATTGCCAATGCGATCGGGGAGATCTTATTTGTCGGAATGACATTCAGCGTGTTCGCCACGCCAGTGTAACTGGTTCCGTAAAACGGCGAGCGCGTGCAGGATTTTGCCGTTGCGCATACTTCTGTCGTTGGATCGAAGATTTCGTTGGTGTAAAAGCCAGTGGTTTTGATCTCCGGACCTAGCTCTGCGGAAAAATCTCCCATCCGCATTGGCAGCGTGGGAATACTCTGATAGGCCGGCTGGGTCACAGAGGAAAAGCGGAATCCCATATAGTTGGCGAACAAAAAGACCTTGTTGCGCCACACCGGTCCGCCGAGCGAAATCCCGTATTCGTTCATATGCTCGGGCGGTGTATACCAGTGAGTCACCCCACTCAGATCGTTGTAGTGCGCCGGAATAAAGCCTGCCGAGTCGAATGCCGTGTTGCGGATCACATCGTAGGCGCTGCCGTGAAATTGGTTGCCGGCGGACTTCACAGTGAAGTTCTCTATGCCCAGGCCGCGATACTCGGCAGAATATGCCGAGGTCTTGAGTTGGAACTGATCGATGGTCTCGACGGAGAAGGCCGACCAGATGAAACGCGGGTCTCCGGCGACCGAGACCGAGGTGACCGGAATACCGTCAAGGTACATCTCAGAGGATGCCTGACTGCCGTTGATGACCATCGGCTCGTCGGTTTCGTTGTTCTTGGTCTCGTTTGCGGAGACGCCTGGCATAAGTGCTGCGAAGTCGGTAGCACGGCGCTGATCCTGCGCGCCGGCGGCGCCCATCTCCAGCGGAAGCGATTGGTAGACCTGGTTTTCAATCACGGAGCCTAGCGTCGCATTCTCTGTCTCTAGCGGTGGGGGGGTGTCGGTAACCGTCATGGTCACGGTCGCCAATCCGACTTTCAACGAGAGGTTGAGCCCCAGCACTTGCATGCCATCCAAGTGAATGTGCTCGCGGATGAGATTCTCAAAGCCAGTGGCAGTTACGGTGACCGTGTAGTCTCCTGGATCCAGCGGAGAAAGTACATAGAAGCCGGATTTGTCGGAAGAACGGGTGAATTTGGCCCCGGTCCCCAGGTTCTCGGCCGCAATACTCGCGTTAACAATCACGGCGCCCGCGGGATCGGTGATCGTTCCCTGGATTGTCCCCGTTCCGCCAATCTGCGCTCTGGCGCCCCAGGTCGCCATCACGGCAAAGGCCACGAACACCAGCCAGCCAGAACTCTTCCGGAACCTGCGCCGCAGGCTCCTCATCACTCCAGTCAGATTTAACCGTCCTTCTACGCCTATGCTTCTCATTCAAGCCTCCATGACAATAGATGCAGCGCCGATGCAGCGCTTAGGTCTCTGGCCCTTTCGATCAACCCCGCCCGACGATTTTGCCGGCAGTGGTCATACCACTTCTAAAGCGATAATAGTGTCCTGCACAAGGTTGTGGCCTGTCAAGCGAGAAATATCGACAGGAGACTATATTCCTTGTAAGATACCTGTAATGAACACGTTATGATGAGTTTTGCAGAATAAATCAAATCCAACTGGTCAGACCTTGCAAATCCTCGGCTCCCGAATCGCGGAAATCATGGACCAAGCGCGATCCATGCCGGTCTTTGCCGCCTGTACCCCTTGCATGATAAAAATCACAGTGCGCCATGACTCTCGCTGGATGTCCCATCAACCTTCATCCAGCCGAGCAAAGCGCCCTTGTCAGGAAGAGGGAGATCCGACCTCAACCGGAACGCTTTTTGGCTTCACAGCCGTTTGAGTTGACTTTCGGGAAGTGGGGCGCTCCATGCCCTGCGCCGTTTGGGCCATCCGCAGGTGTTGCTCCATCAGCTTTCGCGCCTCGATGGGGTCTCGTGCGCGAATGGCACGAAAAATCATTCGATGCATCTCCGCGGATTCACGCAGGTCAGTGGAGCGCTCCACAGTTCTGCGGCGTCTGTCGTACATCGAAGACGTGACGGTCTCCATCAGCGCGGCAAGAATCGGATTGCCAGAAGCCTGCGCCACAATCCGGTGAAAAAGCACGTCGTGGATCAGAAAATCCGCGGGACTGTCCATGGAGGCGAAAATCTCGGCAACCTCTTCAGCCAGCGCCGTATGATGCTCTTCCTTGGCGCGCTCAGCAGCCAGAGCAGCAAGATTGCTTTCAAGAATCAAACGAGCTTCAAACATTTGCCACGACTGAAAGCCGTGCAGCGCGCTCATCAGGCTCAAGGATGCCTTGCTGAACTCGGCCGGTCCATCAACCACAAAGGCTCCGACCCCGTGCCGCACCTTCATCACCCCCATCGCCGCCAGGTAGCCTATACCGGTGCGAAGACTGGCGCGGCTCATATTCAGCGACCGCGCGAGATCCCGTTCAGGAGGGATCTTGTCGCCTGGTTTCAGCGAACCATTCTCTATGAGGGCGCGAATATGGTTGACCACCTGCACGGTCCGATGGGTATCGGGGATTTCCTGTTTTGTCCGCGGCATCTAGGGCTGCCCCTCTTGCATTGCCTGAAATTGAGGCCAGATCGAGATTAACATGAAGGTTAGCTTCGCAGCCGGAAATCTTTCACAATCCGCCTGCGCAGTTCGATGCAAAATGTGTATACTGTGGTCGGACCTCTCGTGTGGTCTGACCTCATCGCTCCTCCGCGAAAGGGTAAGGTTCGAATGACGCTGATTCATGAAGACCGCTTATTTCCCGCTGATCCCAGCGCACGAAACATGGCCAGGGCGCTTTATGCGCATGTGCGGGCGCTGCCTATTCTGAGCCCGCACGGACATACCCAGGCGGCGTGGTTTGCTCGGAACGAGCCCTTTCCCGATCCTGCCACGCTTCTCGTGCAGCCCGACCACTATGTCTTTCGGATGCTCCATAGCCAAGGCGTGTCGCTTGCAGATCTGGAGATTGGGCAACCGGTTGTGAAAGACGCGCGCAATGTCTGGCGCATCTTTGCCCGCCATTACTATCTGTTTCGCGGAACGCCGACGCGCATGTGGCTGGACTTTGTCTTTCAAGAACTCTTTGGACTCGAAGAACGACTCTCTGCAAGCACCGCGGATCATTACTTCGATACCATCTCCGAGCGGCTCAAGGCACCGGAGTTTCTTCCGCGGGCTCTCTACGAGCGTTTCAACATTGAGGTGCTGGCGACAACCGACTCCCCGCTGGATTCCCTGGCCGAGCATAAGGCCATTCGGGATTCAAACTGGAAAGCGAGAATCCTTCCCGCATTCCGGCCCGACGCGGTGGTCGATCCGGAGTTTGCCGGATTCAGAGAGAATATCTCAAAGTTAGGCGAGCAGACCGGGGAAGATACTTCGAACTGGACCGGCTATCTAACCGCGCTGCGTACTTCGCGTGCCCGCTTCCGTTCGCTTGGCTGCACATCGACCGACCACGGACATCCCACCGCGCAAACTGCCGACTTATCCGCGGCCGAGGCAGACGAGCTTTTCCGCCGAGTGCTTGCAGGGAACGCAGACGCCCGGCAGCAGGAACTTTTCCGGGCGCAGATGTTGACCGAGATGGCCGCGATGAGCGTGGAGGACGGCCTGGTGATGCAGATTCATCCGGGTTCTACGCGCAATCACAACCGCAAGCTCTATGAGCGGTACGGACGCGACATTGGCGCCGATATTCCCAGACCCACAAATTACGTTGACGCGCTTCGCCCGCTCCTTGACCGGTTTGGCAACGAGAGCGGCCTGACAATCATTCTTTTCACGCTGGATGAGTCGACTTATAGCCGCGAGTTAGCGCCGCTTGCCGGGCACTATCCGTGTCTGCGGCTCGGCCCAGCTTGGTGGTTTCATGACAGTCCGGAAGGGATGATGCGCTTCCGCGAGTCGACGACTGAAACGGCGGGCTTTTATAACACGGTCGGATTTAACGATGATACACGGGCCTTTCTGTCGATTCCGGCGCGGCATGATGTGGCGCGGCGTGTTGACTGCGCATTCCTTGCCAGGTTAGTTAGCGAGCACCGCCTGGCGGAAGACGAGGCCTTCGAGGTGGCAAACGATCTCGCCTACGGGTTGGCAAAGAGGGCGTATCGGCTGTAAGGAGGAAGTTGTGATCGGCAATGCTGCGTCTGGCGCTCAGTTAGAAGATGGACCCTCGGCTGGATCACGCATTGGGCGCGTGCGAATTCAGTTACGTCGATCCGAAGGTGATGATAGCCGGCAACGATCCGAAGAAACCCGGCAACAGATACAAACAGGCAAAGAGGGACGCGGTCTTCTTTGAGCACACCGCAACAGGCTATAACCAGGGAGTTATCATGACAAATCGGAACTTGATGCTGAATAAATACTCCATCGGAACCGGAGACCGGTTTGCGCATCAGGCCAAGGCACAGCTACAGGCCTGCGTACAGGCTCTCGAAAGCGGCATCGAGATCGTTCCGGTTTGGAATAAGTCGAATCGTGAACACACCATCATTGGGTCCGAACCCTTCTCGGCTCGGAAGGCAGCCGACGCCGCGGTCAAGGAACTTGGCTGGAGTCTTCCCTACTTCTGCGACGCCGACCACATCACGCTGCAAACGGTTGACCGGTTTTTCGAACCCTGCGATTTCTTCACAATCGATGTTGCCGACTTCATTGGCCAACCCGCGACTGAGGCCGGCATTGAAAGCTTCGTGAAAAAACATGACTCGCTGTTGGGCCGCATCCAGCTTGAAGGTGTGAACCGAACATTTGAAATCACGGTTGAAGACCTGCGCCGGACAGCCCATAAGTATCTGTCGGCCGTGAAGAAGGCCGGCGAGGTCTACCGTGCGATCGCGGCAGCCAAAGGGACTGGGAACTTTATTCCCGAAGTCTCGATGGACGAGACAGAGATCGCGCAAAGCCCTGTCGAACTGCTCATCATCCTGGCGATCATAGCCGATGAAGGCATCCGCATCCAGACCATCGCTCCCAAATTCAGCGGCCGCTTCAACAAGGGCGTCGATTACATCGGAGATCCGGCGCAGTTTGAGCGCGAATTCTCGCTCGACGTAGCGGTCATCGCTTACGCAGTGTGGCACTTCGGCCTGCCGGAAAACCTTAAGCTCAGCGTGCATTCGGGAAGTGATAAGTTCTCGATCTACCCTGCGATTCACGCCACCATGAAGAGGTTCAACGCGGGTGTGCATCTGAAAACAGCCGGCACTACATGGCTCGAGGAGTTGATCGGACTGGCGGAAGCTGGAGGTGACGGCCTTACGCTGGCCAAAGATATTTATGCTGAAGCCTTTGCCCATCGGGAAGAGCTATGTGCTCCATACTCAACTGTCATTGATATCGATCCGGCCAAGCTTCCGTCGCCAGACCAGGTTCGCGGCTGGACCGCCGATCAG
Source organism: Occallatibacter sp. (assembly GCA_049522255.1). Lineage (GTDB taxonomy): Bacteria > Acidobacteriota > Terriglobia > Terriglobales > Acidobacteriaceae > Telmatobacter. The sequence continues at coordinate 10,993 of JBEKOA010000007.1, read as the reverse complement.
TACACCTCCGCCTTGCGCCATGTGCGCGGCGCGGCAGCCTACAACAGCAGCTTGCGCCAGTTGCTGCATATCGGCTTCAAGGTTGCTGCCAAGATGGGAACACGCTATCTCGATCTGGTTGAATCCAATGAAACCGTGATTGCCAAAAACGTCACGGAAAACCTGTACTCCCGCCACATCGCTCCTGTTTTTCTGGGCGAGACGCACGACTTCGGCTGCGACGATCAACTTCGCGTCGTTGAACCGCTTCGTCGCTAATGCTGCCGCCGGTGACCGCGTCACTGACTTGAATGTAATCTGCTGCAAAGCGCACCGTTCGATCAGGAGTTGATGATGCGAACGCAGTTAGCAAGACTAAGATGATGCGAACAATCTTATCCCCAACCGCAATTCTTTCATAACTTGTAAAACTCTCTTCGTCGATGGACGATTCCCAATCAGCGGGCGTCAACAACAGAATAGTCTGCTACAGAATAGGCTTTGCATCTCGGCCCGTGCCCTTCCCTCTTCCATCCCTGTATTAGTGCAGAGAGACCTTTGCCCCAGCCCCCGTAGTCACGACCTGTCCCTCTTCGGCTTTGATGACCACCCCTTTGCCGGTAACGTCAGCATAACTGACCGTAAGTCCTGCACGGGCAGCGATCCTTACATTGCGCAGAACTACGCCGCGGACAGGCGACTCAGGAAGCCCCGCAATGGCTCCCGCCGATTCGCTTCCCGTGGCCCTGACATTCTCAAGTGTAATGTTGTGGAAGTGCGGTGTCAGACGAGTTACAGGCTGCGCAGATTCTCGATCGGACGGGAGAATCTTTGGATAGTACTCGCTGATGATCAGTGCATTCTTCACGTCCTTCATGTCGATGTCTCGGAACAGCAGATGACCTACATCGTTGCCTCTGTCACGATTTGCCTTTACGCGAATGCCGTTGTCTGTTCCCTCGAAGTGAATGCGCTCAGCGCGGATGTTTTTGGCGCCTCCGGCAATCTCGCTACCAATTGAGAGACCATGACCATGCAGGAATGTGCAATCGGTAATGGTAATGTCGCGGCTTGGCTCGTCCGGTCCCGGCGAACCTATCGCGCCGGATTTGATTGCAATATCGTCGTCACCCACGTCGGCAAAAACGTGATCGATCCGCACATTCGACGAAGAGAAGGGATCGACGGCGTCTGTGTTGGGCGAGTGAGGTGGCGCCAAGATCTTGATATTCCGAATGGTCACATCATCTGAATAATAAGGAACCAACTGCCACATTGGAGAATTCTGGATTGTCACTCCTTCCACTAAGACATGCCTGCAATGGTCGAAAACCACCAGCCGCGGGCGCGGGTGCTCTGACCCCATCACGCCGGCATTCTTGATCGTCCGCGCTATCTGCCACCAGCTCTCTCCTGCGCCATCGATCACGCCTTCCCCGGTAATTGTGACGTGCGATGCGTTGGTCGCGCTGACCAAAGATTGCAGACCAGGCTCGCGAAATTCGGTTTTCGACGGATAGTCTGCATGATCGTCAGAGCCCTGGAGTATCACGCCCTTGTCGAGTTGTAGCGCGATATTGTCCTTTAAAACGATCGGGGTGCTCAGATATGTTCCAGCTGTTAGTTCGACGATGCCGCCCCCTCGCCGATAGCACTCATCGATCGCCGCCTGAATTGCGACGGTATCCTTCGAAATGCCGTCTCCCTTGGCGCCAAAGGCGCGTGGATTGCACTCGGCAGGAGAGCCGATCGCGCCTGCTTGCGCACTCTCGACGGTGGCAGCCATAACCAACAAAATCAATGAACTGGCAATTGACAATCCACATTGAATCACTGTGATTCCTTGTCTAGCGCTATCGAGCTTTCCTGATCATGATACGCCAAAGAGACGGCGTGGTATGACCACACATTTTTTATTCTCCATGATCTGGACCATCCTCTCTTGTCACTGCACTGTTGCGTTCGTACGGTCGGCCGGTTCGACCATAAGGTGGCGATTATTCATACAATTCATTCCGGCATTGTTAGTTGGGCCACTTGATTATGCCGCCGACCAATTACTTATACGAGAACACTTTTTGGAAAGCACTTCGAATGCAGCGACGCCGCTACGATCGCTGTGTTTTCCCCCGGCATAAGCCATTGAAAAAATAGATATTGGATCAGAATCATAGAGCGTATTTGACATGCGGCCTGATTTTGCAGGATGATAAGGCGAATATAAGGCGAATGTGCCTCGGGTCCTGCTATGCCGTCCACCGCTGCCCTTCGGATCGAAATCGAGCACGCCCTCGAACGCCGCTTTCCCGCGGCGCTAACACCTGTTCCACGGAGGATATGCGAGACCAGGACAACCGGAATTCCTGAAGTGGATGCCCTGCTGGACGGCGGTTTGCCGGTTGGCGCAATCAGCGAAGTGACCGGGCCGAGCTCATCGGGCCGGACCGGGCTGGCGCTCGCCTTTCTTGGTCAACAGTCACAAGAAGGCCGAGTCTGCGCCTGGGTGGATGCTGAAGACACCTTCGATCCGGAGTCGGCGGCAGCCAGCGGGATTAGTCTGCGGCAGTTGCTTTGGGTAAGGTGCAACAGGGCGAGCGCGCCAGAGAAGGACAAACCCAGCTTACGAATATGGACCCGCCTCTATCAGGCATTGCGGGCAACCGACCTCTTGCTTCAGGCTGGTGGATTTGCAGCGATAATGCTAGACCTCGGCGACTTAGCGCCGGAAGATGCGAGCCGGATTCCGCTGGCGACATGGTATCGGTTTCGCCAGGCAGCGGATCGCGCGCGCTGCTGCCTGGTTGTGCTTGGACAGACAGCATACGCGCAATCGAGCGCGGCGGTCGTCCTGGAATGCACTGCTTTGCAGCCGCGAACCGCCGGTGAAACTGCTCTGAATGGTTTCTCGTTCGAGGTGCGGCGCGGACGGCAGCGATTTACTTCGGCTTTACCGGCAGCACGAAAGCCGCCCACGTCTACCTGGTCAGCTATCAGCGGATGGGAAGCGGAGGAACGAGCATGAGCCCCCAGGCCCAAATCAAGACACTTTACGCCTGTGTTTGTGCGACGGAGTTTCCCGCACAGGCATTGTTGCGCTTACGGCCAGATCTGCAATCGGAGCCTGTGGCTGTGCTCGAAGGGCGAGCACCTTTGGAAGCCATCTGCTCACTCAATAGGCAGGCATATCAGAGGGGCGCTGCTCTGAGAATGACGCGGCTTGAGGCGGAGGGCATTACAGGATTGCGGTTGCTTGCGCGATCCATGGAAGTTGAGGCCGCAGCGCGGGATGTATTGCTCGAATGCGTGTCTCACTTCTCACCGCGCATTGAAGAGTCAAGTGAGAGCGCGGTTTGCTCGTTTGTCCTCGACATCGCTGGTACAGAGTTGCTCTTCGGACCACCGGAGGCGCTGGCACAAAGACTGCGCGCTACTCTGCTTGCGGCCGGCTTCCGCGCTTCAATTGCCGTAAGCGCAAACTTTCACACCGCTCGATTGAAGGCCTCCGCCACGCACGGAATTACAGTGATTTCCGAAGGACAGGAAGCAACGGCCCTTCATAAACTGCCCCTCACCGCGTTGAGTCTTGCTGATGAACACGCATCCGGGGTCCCTGGCGACAGGTCTTCGTCGCTGGGGTGGTTAGAGACCTTTGCAATATGGGGCATTCGCACACTCGGCGAGTTGGCCGCACTGCCCGAGGTTGATCTCATTACACGGCTTGGCCCGCAAGCCAAAAGTTGGCGCAATCTTGCACGCGGAGCAGCACAACATACCTTTCAGCCAATCGAGCCAGAATTCAAGCTGAAAGAATTGTTTGAGTTCGAGACTCCCGTCGAACAGATGGACTCGCTCCTCTTCATGGGCGCGCGCATGATTGATTGCCTGGTTGGGCGAGCGACAACGCGCGCACTGTCGTTAGCCTCTCTGACGATCGAAATGTCACTCGAAGGCGGGCGGGAACACAAACGAGTGATACGACCGGCATTGCCCTCGGTCGATCGCAAGTTCCTGCTCAAGCTTTTGCAACTTGAGATCGCCGCGCATCCGCCACCGGCCGCGGTGCTCTCGCTCACCCTCACGGCAGATGCAGGACAATCGAGCACGGTGCAACTGGGACTCTTTGCGCCGCAGATGCCCGAGCCTTCGCGGCTGGATGTAACGATTGCGCGTCTCAAAGCAATTGCCGGCGAAGACCGTGTCGGCTCACCAGTGCTCGAAGATTCGCACCGGTCCGGCAGCTTCCGCATGGAAGACTTTTCCGTTTCCGGCCTATCCACCACGTCAAAAGCCAATAGGCCCCGAATGGCCTTGCGTCGAATGCGGCCACCCGTTCCGGTGCGCGTGAAGCTGCGAGCAACAAAGCCCGCAGCCTTCCGAGATCCCGAACGCAACTTCGAGATCACGGCAGCCTATGGCCCATGGCGCAGCGCCGGTTGCTGGTGGTCGCCCACTGGCTGGGACGAAGACGAGTGGGATGTGCTGGCCCAAACAGGCAACGGCAGCACGGTAGCCTGCCTGCTTGTGCAGGACCGCAGCAAAAACCAGTGGCGGTTGGAAGCCTACTATGACTGATGACCACCCCAGCGACCAAGACCTGTCGCTGGGGACCCCGGCGAGCGCCGAATACGTCGAACTGCACGCCGCCAGCGCCTTCAGCTTTCTTGCCGGAGCTTCGCAGCCCGAGACACTGGCCGAACGCGCTGCCCAGATCGAAATGCCTGCTATCGCCCTCGCCGACCGCAACGGACTTTATGGCGTTGCGCGCTTTCACACAATGGCGAAGAAATGCGGAGTCAAAGCGCATATCGGCGCGGAAATCGCAGTCCGATCCGTCGGCAATAAACTCACACCGCCATCCTGGTTGCCTCATCAATGTCCAGATGAGCCGCCACGACTCTTGTTGCTGTGCGCCTCTCAAACCGGCTATAAAAACCTCTGCCAGCTCATCACGCGCTTCAAGATGCGCGAGACAACAAAGACAGAAGGCGCGGCCACACTTGAGGACCTCGAAGAGTTCTCCGCCGGATTGATCTGCCTCACCGGAGGCGATGAAGGACCAGTCGCGGCTGCGCTAGTGCGCGACGGGCGTAGAGAGGCGAGCAAGCTCATCGAACAGCTCGCTGCAATCTACGGCCCAGGCAATCTCTATCTCGAACTCCAGCGCCACCAGCTACGCGACGAAGAGTGCCGCAATCAATCATTGCTCAGCTTGGCGTCCACGCTCCGGTTACCTCTGATCGCAACTAACGGCGTTCGTTACGCAACGGAGAAAGACCGAGAGATTCTCGACGTGCTGACAACGATCCGCCATCACACATCGCTCGATCAGGCAGGTCGCCTGCTCACCGCGAATGCTTCACGCTCTTTGCGTTCAGCCCGCGAGATGATCGCGCTCTTCAGCGACATTCCCGGAGCGATCGCCAACACCCGCATAGTGAGCGAACGTCTCGACTTCACGCTCAATAATCTCGGCTATGAGTTCCCGCAGTACCCGGTGCCAGACGCCGAAACGATGGACAGCTTCCTCGAAAAACGTGTGGAGGAAGGCGTCCGCAAACGCTATGGCTCCGAACTGAAGCGATCTCTACTCGACAAGGCCCGCGCCCAGGTTCAGCACGAACTCAAACTGATCGCCAAGCTCGGCTTTGCCGGATACTTTTTGATTGTCTGGGACATCATTCGTTACTGTCAGGGCCTTGGAATTCTCGTACAAGGGCGCGGTTCGGCAGCCAACTCCGCCGTCTGTTATGCGCTCGAAATCACCGCTGTCGATCCAGTCGGCATGGAGTTGCTCTTCGAACGATTTCTTAGCGAGAACCGCGGCGAGTGGCCGGACATCGACCTCGACCTGCCCTCCGGCGACCAGCGCGAAAAGGTCATCCAATACATCTACGAACGCTACGGCCAGCTCGGCGCAGCAATGACCGCCAACGTCATCAGCTATCGCGGCCGATCAGCGGCGCGTGAAGTGGGCAAGTCGTTAGGCTTCGAGGAAGATCAACTCGCGCGGCTGGCCAGCCTGGTCGGCCATTGGGAATGGCGCGGCGAAAACGACACCATGGCCCACCACTTCGCCCAGGCCGGCTTTGACATTCGCCATCCGCGCATCGCTCGCTATCTCGATCTCTGCTTGCGAATGCAGAACCTGCCGCGCCATCTCGGCCAGCACTCGGGCGGCATGGTCATCTGCGCTGGAATGCTCAATCGTGTCGTCCCAATCGAGCGCGCCTCGATGCCCGGCCGTACTGTGATCCAGTGGGATAAGGAAGATTGCGCTGACCTCGGCCTCATCAAAGTCGATCTGCTCGGCCTGGGCATGATGGCCGTGCTCAAGGACTGCATCGAGTTGATCCCGCGCCACAACGGCAAAGAGGTGGACCTTGCCGCACTGCCCGAAGATCCTCTCGTCTACGAGACGCTTTGCAAAGCTGACACTGTGGGCATGTTTCAGGTGGAGAGCCGCGCACAGATGGCATCTATTCCGCATAACGCGCCTGTGCGTTTCTACGATCTTGTGGTACAAGTCGCCATCATCCGCCCCGGTCCCATCGTCGGCAAGATGATGCACCCATATATGCGCCGTCGCCAGGGCAAGGAAGAAGTCACCTATCCACATCCATCCCTTGAGCCAGTGCTGAAACGCACGCTTGGAGTCCCGCTCTTTCAGGAGCAGCTTCTCCGCATGGCAATGACGGTTGCCAGCTTCTCCGGTGCTGAGGCGGAAGAGTTGCGCCGCGCCGTGGGGATGCGGCGGTCGATGCAGAGGATGAAGGATCTCGAGGGCCGGCTTCGCGCTGGGATGACCCGCAACGGCATCGGCTCGGAGGCCCAGGACAACATCGTGCAGGGAATCTCATCATTCGCCATGTACGGCTTCCCAGAATCGCACGCCGCCAGCTTCGCGCTGATCGCCTATGCCTCGGCCTATCTCAAGGTCCACTACCTTGCCGCATTCACATGCGGGTTGCTCAACAACCAGCCGATGGGCTTCTACTCGCCGGCCGTGCTCATTAAAGATGCGCAACGTCATGGCCTGCGCGTGCGCCCCATCGACGTATTGCGCTCCGAGTGGCTTTGCACGCTAGAAACAGAGCCTAACGGCTCGCACTCGCTGCGCGTCGGCCTCAACTATGCCAAAGGGCTCAGGCAATCATCGGTAGAGGCTCTTCTGGCCGCACGCCGCGGCAATGGAGCATTCGCCTCTGTTGATGACCTGGCTCTCCGTGTCCCGGACCTCAACCGCAAGGAATTCGTCGCATTGGCCCGTATAGGCGCGCTCAACTCGCTCGGCGAGGTCAAACATCGCCGCGACGCCCTTTGGCAAGTTGAGGAAGCCGGCCGGCCCGTTGGCCCATTGTTGCGAGGTTTGCCGCGAGGCGCCGACAGCACACTCACCTGTGCACGCACTCCAACGCCCTTGCAGCAGATGACCACAGACGAGCGCCTTGCCGCCGACTATGCAGGTACTGGCCTCACAACAGGCCCTCACCCCATGGCATACCACCGAGAGACGCTGTGTCAGCAAGGCATCTTGTCGGCAGACGAACTCAATCAAAAGGACGGCAATATGTCAGTCCGCATCGCCGGTTGCGTGGTCGCCCGCCAGCGTCCCGGCACCGCCAAAGGGTTCGTCTTTCTCTCCCTCGAAGACGAAACCGGCATCGCCAACGTCATCCTCGCTCCCGATGTCTTCGAGCGCGACCGCATCATCGTCACGCGCACCCGATTTCTTTTGATCGAAGGTCTGCTCCAAATTCAGGACGGCGTGATCCACGTCAAAGCTCAGCGCATAGCGCCACTCGACATCACAAATGCGGAAGTCCGCTCACACGACTTCCGGTGAGATTACCCCCGGCAGAGCCGGAGGACCTCCCGGTACATTCATTCACATCTGATGCTTTCGATTCACACCGGAATCCGGATGAGCGAGCAGTACAGCCTGAAGTGGAAGCAGATCGATTTCGAGCGCAGGCAATTGCATCTACCCAGGACCAAAAGCGGAGATCCGCACGATGTTCCCCTCAATGCGACAGCTCTGGCGGCTCTTGCGCAATTGCGTTCCGCCTCCGATAGCGATTTCGTCTTCCCATGCGGAGTCTCCGCGCGGCTGGTTCCTCGGCGCGGTCGAGCGGGCGGCGCTCAAGGACTATACCTGGCATTGCAACCGACATACCTTCGCCGGTAGACTGGTAATGACCGGCGTGGATTTGCACACGGTCGAGGAACTCCTGGGACATAGGACGGCACAGATACCAAGCAGTACGCACATCTCAGCGTGAACCACAAGCAGTCTGCGTTGGAGCGGATATCCGGGGCACCAGGTGCCATCAGATCTGCCAGTGACAATTATGAGCCTTCAGGAGTGTATCGTAAGTAGTTGAAAACAATACGGAGAGGTGGCAGAGCCCGGTTGAATGCACCTGACTCGAAATCAGACATAGTCGCAAGGCTATCGGGGGTTCGAATCCCTCCCTCTCCGCCAAGAAACCTTCCAAGGGCATCCTAAAACATCCAATAGAAAGACGTAAAGCCTAGCGAATGCTAGGCTTTACGTCTTTCTGCGTCCAGATGCATCCAGGTGCAGCCGCGTTTGACAGGGGGTACTTATGGGGGTATTTTTATTTTGATGTGGGGGTATTTTCCTAAAGCGGAGGTTCTGGACGAAATGGCGCTGACCGACACTGAAATCAAAAAAACCAAGGCGAAGGAAAAGGCATACAGCTTGAACGACAGCGGAGGACTCTACCTCTGGATTACGCCAGCGGGAGGAAAACTGTGGCGTTGGGCATACAGGTTTGGCGGCAAGGAAAAGCTGATGTCCTTCGGCAAATATCCAGATGTTCCCTTGGCGCTGGCCCGTGAGCGCCACACCGAGGCGCGGAAGCTGCTGGCAACCGGCGTTGACCCAATGGCACAGCGAAAGGCAGAGAAGACCGCAGAGAAAATCGCGGTCGAGAATTCCTTCCAGAGCATAACCGCACAGTGGCTGGAGCATTGGCAGGAGGGGAAAAGCCCACGTCACGTAGACTCGGTCCGGCGGCGTATGGCGTCCGATATTCTACCCTGTCTGGGAGCGCGTCCCATTGCAGAGATCGAGGCGCCAGAATTGGTCGCGATGGCCAACGCGATTCAGGATCGCGGCGCGCGGGATATTGCCAAACGTGCTCTGGAGACAGTGGGGCAGGTTTTTCGCTACGGTATCGCCCACGGATATGCCAAACGCAATCCGGCCACTGAGATTCGCCCCAGCGACATTCTGAAATCTTCGCCGAAAACCAACTATGCCCGCGTTGATGCCAAGGAACTGCCAGCCCTGCTCAGACGCATCGAGGTTTATCAGGGAAAGCAGGTCACGCGATTGGCAATGAAACTGATGTCCATGACCTTTGTGCGCACCACCGAATTGATCGAAGCCAAATGGAGGGAATTTGACTTGGAAAATGCCCGCTGGGACATACCCGCCGAGCGGATGAAGATGCGCACTCCGCACATTGTGCCGCTGGCAAGACAGGCTCTGGAAGTGCTGGAGATGTTGCGCGATTTCACTGGAAGCAACGAATGGCTTTTCCCCGGCGACCTCAACCCGGCCCATCCGATGAGCAACAACACCATTCTGGCAGCGTTAAAGCGCATGGGCTACAAGGGCCGCATGACCGGCCACGGATTCCGTGGGCTGGCGTCCACCATCTTGCACGAGCAGGGCTACGCGCATGACCATATCGAGTTGCAGCTTGCTCACGCTCCCCGCAATGCAGTCAGCGCCGCCTACAACCACGCCCTCTATCTGGAGCCACGGGCCAAGATGATGCAGGACTGGGCGGATTTTCTGGAACGGACCCAGCGCGGCGGCAAGGTATTGCCCTTCCGTGGAACTGCGGCATAGCCATCCGGTCACCTCGGCCAGCAGAGAACCAGGGCCGCTCTGCAATCCAATCCCGGATGGGTGCCAATCCCAAATCCCGCGCCGGAGGTCATCTCGCCGACGAACGATTCACTCCGGCTCTCTGGACGCAGAGTTCCCGGCTGGCCTCTATCTGGCAGGCAATCCACTCCTCGACCTCTGCTTCAATCCAGCCGACAGCCCTTGCCCCCAGCGACACTGGCCTTGGGAATCTTCCTTCCGTTACGCGCTGATAGACCGTGCTGCGTGAAAGGCCAGTGCGATCCAATACAATCGGCAGTCTTAGAATCTTTCTCGGCATCCCATTCACCTCACAGGCTGAGTTGCATTTGAATTACGCGCGGATTTACCAAACCCACAGAGCAAAGTGCCGTCGAAATTGTCTGCAAGGCAGCGCAGACAACTTTGATTCCCTCGCGCTCTTTGTCTGGCTTTTCTCCAGGATGCACCGCACGGTTATGTCCTTTTGTCTGAGCCAACATCACAGCCTTTTCTTCCCAAAAACGTTTGCGGTTCGTTGCGCAGCAGAGGAATCATTCTGCCCCTTACTTACAGCGGTACATCCTGTTTCATTGCCAAGTGTTTGCAAGCTTACGAACCGGGTAGCGAATGCTGTGTTCTCCGTTTATGAACTTCAATTGCCGACGCACCTTCCGTTTCCCTTTCCAGTTTCTTCATGTAGCCCGACAATGCAGTAGCGGTGATTCTCAGGCCGTTCTCCTCAAAAAGATGGACCAACATTTTGAGCGAGTATCCCCTCTTCCTCAGTAAACACAGTTGAGGAAATACCGCCCTTACAATCCCGCCCATCCTGTACAAAGCAGGTTGCGGTGCAGGTTCATGCGCTTTTTCCTTCAAAAACGCACGAAACTCGTCGATATTGTGCGACGAGAGTACCTGCGCTCTACGACGTGCCTCATTCTCCATATGCTACTACTATACCATAATAACCGTCTATATATCAGTTGTATAATAATATGTCGAAGGGGATGAAAAAGCGGGTAATCGTGAAGGCGAGGTAGGCGCTGTATATACCGAAACTCCCTGCGGTCGTTTTGGCATATCCACCGGCCCCAACCCAATCCGCTTCGCTACTCGGGTTTGGGCCTGCGC
>JBEKOA010000006.1:0-56554 GCA_049522255.1 Occallatibacter sp. | reverse complement strand
TATCGATAAGCAGTTGGCGGGTTCTCTGAGGTCTTCTTCCGCTTCGAATAGAGATCCATCTTCCTACCGTCCCGTTCCACCAACAGTCATCCGGTCCAGCTTGATCGTTGGCATTCCCACTCCGACCGGCACGCTTTGCCCGTCCTTGCCGCAGGTCCCGATGCCTTCATCGAGCTTCAAGTCATGTCCGACCATCGAGACATGCTTCAGTGCCTCGGGACCGTTGCCAATCAACGTCGCATCGCGCACCGGAGCGGTGATCTTGCCGTCTTCGATCAGATAGGCCTCGGAGGCCGAGAAGACAAACTTGCCGTTGGTGATGTCCACCTGCCCACCGCCGAAGTTGACCGCGTAGAGCCCGCGTCTCACCGAGCGCAGAATATCTTCGGGGGCGTCGTCGCCGGCCAGCATGTACGTGTTGGTCATGCGCGGCATGGGAATCGATTGATAACTCTCGCGGCGGCCCGAGCCTGTGTTTGCCATGCCCATCAGTCGCGCCGAAAGCTTGTCGCTCAAGTAGCCGCGCAGCACGCCGCCCTCGATGAGCACTGTCTCCTGCGTCGCCGAGCCTTCGTCGTCCACATTGAGCGATCCTCTGCGCCCCGAGATCGTTCCGTTATCGACAACAGTAACCTTGGGGCTGGCAACCTGCTGGCCGATCAAGCCTGTGAACGCCGAGGTCTTTTTGCGGTTGAAGTCGGCCTCCAGGCCGTGACCCACAGCCTCATGCAGCAGGATTCCCGGCCAGCCGGGGCCGAGCACCACTTCCATCTCTCCGGCCGGAGCAGCCACGGCGTTGAGTTGCAGAATCGCCCCGCGCGCCGCCTCGCGTGCCAGGCCCTCCGGGCTTTTTGAGCCGGTGAACTGATCCAATCCCGCGCGCCCGCCGCCGCCCGATGAGCCTTTGGTGGTGTTCGCGCCCTCTTTGGCGATGACGAAGACGTTGAGCCGGCAGAGGGGCTGGGTGTCGCTGGCAAAGGCCCCGTCGGATGCGGCGATGAGGATCCGCCGCAGCTCTTCGCTGTAGCTTGCCCTCACCTGCACGATGCGCTTGTCAAATGCGCGCGCCGCTCGGTCGGCCCGGAGAATCAGTTCCAGCCGCGCGGCGAGATCCAGATCATAGCCGCCGAGGGGAACGGGATAAAGGTCTGCGGCGGGCGCCTCAGTGAATCCCTGCACCGGCTGCTTGGCCGGCCCGGAGGCGATCAGCGCCGCGGTGCGCGCCGCGTGCAGCAGACGCTCGGGGTTGAGGTTGTCAGTGTAGGCGTAGCCTGTGCGCTCGCCGCTGAGCACGCGGATGCCGCAGCCCGCACTCACCCCCTGGCTGGCGGATTTCACGATCTGCTCGTCGACGCCCAACGCCGTGGCCGTTACCGATTCGAAATAGAGGTCGGCATAGTCGCCGCCTGCGCTCAAGGCCTCGCCCAGGCAGCGTTCCAGCAGGCGCTCGGTGATGCCGAATTTTTCGAAAAAAAAGCGCTTGTGACTCGGAACTGGGGAAGGGGCCGGAATGCTCATCGTGTCTTTCAGTTTACGCCCGTTGGCTTTTGCGGAGGAGTGCTTTCAAAGAATCCGTCGGTTTCAAGCGGATCTTCACAAGATCGTCGGCTGAGGAATTCGAGATAGTTGCGTGGCCGGCGGTATGGCATGAATTCGGCAGCCATGCGCTTTGTGGAACTGGCCTGAGCATGAGAGCGAGGTGTGAGTGCATCGAGATAGTCCATGCGCCTTATCTGCCCTTATACTCCTCGAACAACTCAGGGAACTGCTTCTTGAGCGCTTCGATCTTTGGGCGGTCGCAGACCAGGATGTAAGGATTGTCGGGATTGTGCAGCGCGTAATCCTGATGGTAGGACTCGGCATCGTAAAAGCCCTTCAAGGGGACCACCTGCGTCACAATCGGCTTTGCAAAGACATGGCCGGCATCAAGCTGCGCAATGTAGGCAAGGCTGATTTTCTGCTGTTCAGCATCGGTGTAGAAGATCGCGGACCGATAAGATGTGCCAACATCCGGTCCCTGCCGATTAAGCTGTGTCGGATCGTGAGCGACCGAGAAGAAGACGCGCAGGAGCTGCCCATAAGTAATCTTCGACGGATCGTAGACAACTTTCACCGATTCCGCGTGGCCGGTCGTCTCTGTCGTGACTTGGCTGTAAGTTGCATTTGCAGCGGAGCCTCCGGCATAGCCGGCCGTGGTGGCAACCACACCCTTGACGCGTTCAAAGACAGACTGCGTGCCCCAGAAGCAACCGCCGGCAAAGACAGCGGTCTTTTCACCTGGCGTTGACGCAAGCGCGGCATCGCTTGCCGGCGGGGGTACGGGCGTCCTGGTTGCGGCCTTGCAGCCGGCGCATGCAGCCAGCATGATCGCGAAGGCAAAGACGGTCTTGCGCGTTGCAAATGAAGCGAGCATTCAAACCTCCAGGGGTCTTTGCGTTGCCCCCCCAACCACTTAGATGAGGATCATCCATTTAGGTTACAAAGGAGATGACCCGCCCCGTCTTTCTCATCCAGCGATAGCTGAAGATTCGCGGCGCATCGAGGACTGCCGAAAGCACGCACCGGGAAGTTGAGGGCGAAAACGTGACATGCAGAACGCTTTGGTGACTGGAGCACTGGGTCGATGTCATGCCCTTCCAGGCGACAAGGGCATACAGCCACCGATTCTCTGGTATTGCTGTAGCGCCACCAGTCAACTCAAAGCCGCAACACAAGCCTGTCGACCGGCTCGCCTCGCCGGATTCGCTTGAGTTGCTTGTTCAGTTGTTTGGTCAGGTTTTCCGGATCGCCCTCATCATCCTCGTCGGCGTCTTCGTCTTCCTGCACCCTCATGATGTAAGCAACGCTGGGCCGGTAAAACAGCCACATCACCTGGAGGAATCCCATACCCATCGCAAGGCAACAGGAAACCAGCATCGAACTCTTTCCGCCTGAATGGCGGCGTCGCCACAGACAATAGCGCACCCAGCAGAAATGAATGAGAACAACAACAACAAATAGAAATGGAATGAACCCGGCCCAAATGCACCAGGCAAAGATCGCATGGATATTCATACGCACTCCTTTTTGAAACCGCGGTCAGAACTCCTCGAAGGAATAGGCCGCGGCGCAAGGCGGCGCGAAGCTGCTCTGCAATGCCGGACCAGACTGGAAGAGTTAGGCGAGTGCGAAGGGGGGCGGGCGCTGGAAGAGAATGGGAAGCGGCGGAGCCTCAGTCGCGCGGCCAATGTACTCAAAGACCGGCGGCGCAAGCAGACTCAGCGGCGAGATCAGTCCAACGATGAAAAGCGGCAGGATCGCCAGCCAATCCGCGCCACCGGAATTGCCGTGCGGGATCAGCATGCACACCAGCGCAATTCCGATTGCAATGGCCGCAATCAGGAGCAACGCGCGCCGATGACGGTTTTGAATCATCGCTGACACTGTCCTTCATCGAAAGCATAGCAGATTCAAGGCCGACGAAAACCCGCCGGCTTGTTCGGATTTGGATTTTTGGACCAACGACTCCGCGTCCGAATCCGCCAGGGCCTATCCCCGTACAATGGAAGAGGAAACATCACCGATCCGATGGCCGACGAGCAACAAGAGAAACCCAAAAAGTCCGATGATGAAGTCACGGGCAAGGTCTACGACTCCCACCTTATCCGGAGGCTGGGCCGCTACTTGCGCCCTTATTGGATTCAGGCCACCGTCTCGACTCTGGCCATCTCGCTCAAGTCCCTTTGCGATGTTGCCGGCCCTTACCTGGTGATGGTGGGCATCGACCGCTACTTTGCCCCAGGTTCGAATACGACCCACCCCGCCGGTTTTGTTGTCGAAATGCTGAGCAAGACCAATTGGCTCGGACGCCTGCTACCGGATGACCCCTACCGAGGCATCACTCGCCTGGCAGAGATTTATCTGTGCGCCCTGCTCTCGGCTTATCTCTTTCAATTTATCCAGACCTACCTGATGCAGTGGACCGGCCAGAAGCTGATGTTCGATTTGAGAAGGGCCATCTTTCGCCACATGCAGAGCATGCACATCGGCTTCTTTGACACGCACGCCGTGGGCCGCCTGGTCACCCGCATCACCTCTGATGTGGACGCGATCAACGAAATGTTCACGGCCGGCGTCTTGGCTATCATCGACGACTCGCTGAACCTCACCTTCATGGCCATCTTGATGCTGAAAATCAATTGGTGGCTGGCTCTGTTTGCATTTTCGGTGCTGCCCTTGATCCTGGTCGTCACTCGCCTTTTCCGCGACCACGTCCGCGCCAGCTTCCGCCGCGTCCGCACTGCGATCGGCCGTATCAACAGCTTCACCCAGGAGCACATCTCCGGCATGAGCGTGGTGCAGCTCTTCAACCGCGAGCAGCGGGCTTATGACGACTTCGAAGACGTCAACCGCCAGCACATGGTCGCCTTCAAAGACACCATCTTCGCCTACGCCCTCTTTTACCCCGCGGTAGATCTGCTCTCAGCCGTAGCCATCGCCCTTGTCATCTGGCGGGGCGGCTTTGGCGTCCTATCGGGGTTGGTCACCGTTGGCGTGCTGAATATGTTCGTACAGTATTCGCTGCGTTTCTGGCGTCCTATCCAGGACATGAGCGACAAATACAACATTCTGCAATCGGCCATGGCTGCGAGCGAACGCATCTTTAAGCTTCTGGACACCGAGCCGGAGATTGTAAGCCCCAAGAATCCGCTTCCAGGAGACGGCAGCAATCGAATCGAGTTTCGCCATGTCTGGTTTACCTATCAGACACTCACCGAGGAACAGCAGGGAGTTGTGGCCCAGGCCGCGGCGAGCGAATCTCCGGCGGCCGAGCTAGCCGCAATCTCAGGCATCGAGTGGGTTTTGAAAGACGTCTCCTTCACTGTCGAGCCCGGCCACACGGTGGCCATCGTAGGCCATACCGGCGCAGGAAAAACCACCCTCATCAGCCTGATGATGCGCTTTTACGACGTAACGGCTGGAGAGATCCTGGTGGACGGAGTTGACCTGCGCCAGCAAGATCTGACGGCGCTGCGCCGGCACTTTGCGGTCGTGCTGCAAGACCCGTTCCTCTTCACCGGCACGCTGGCCGAGAACATCCGCTTTGGCAACGAGGCCATCACCGATGCAAAGCTGCGCCAGGCCGCATGCGACGTGAACGTGCTGGACTTTGTCGAGAGCCTGCCCAAACAATTTTACGAGCCCGTGCAGGAGCGCGGCAACTCGCTCTCGACCGGCCAGAAGCAGCTCATCAACTTTGCCCGCGCGCTGGCCTATAATCCGCGCATTCTCATCCTGGACGAAGCGACCTCGAGCGTGGACACCGACACGGAATTGCGCATACGCGGCGCGCTGGAGCGCATGGTCGAGGGCCGGACCAGCGTTCTGATTGCCCACCGCCTATCCACTGTACAGCGGGCAGATACGATTCTCGTCATGCACAAAGCCCAGTTGCGCGAGATGGGTTCGCACCAGCAACTGCTGGCCCAGCGTGGCCTCTACTGGAAGCTCTACCAGTTGCAATATAAGGACCAGGAAGTGGACGCGATTGCCGGCCAGGCCCGTCAGGCATCGATCGCCCCCTCAATGTAGAGGACTCCCGCACTGGCAACCGTATATGATCTCCGATACAGGTTCTTAGAACCCCAGGTGACCTTATGACGGCTTCCGCGCCCGGCGCACTCGATTCAAAATCGCAGTTGCGCAGAACGATGGGTTTTTGGGATGTGCTGCTGTTCAACATTGCCACCGTGCTGGGGCCACGCTGGATCGCGGCGGCGGGGCACAACGGCACCTCCTCGATCAGCTTGTGGGTTCTGGCCGCGGTCTTTTTTTTCGTGCCTGGAGCGCTGGTGATCAATGAACTGTCTTCGCGCTTTCCCGACGAAGGCGGACTTTATGCCTGGTCCAAAGAGGCCTTCGGACCCTTTCACGGATTTGTCGCCGGCTGGACCTATTGGATCTATACCGTCTTCTACTTTCCCGGCCTGCTGCTGGCCAGCGCGTCGATGAGCGCATACATCGTTGGCGGCCGAGGGGCGGCTCTCGCGCAAGACCGCACCTTCCTGCTGACCGTCTCTCTGGCCATGCTTATTGTCGCCGTTCTGCTGAATATCGTTGGACTGAACGTCGGCAAGTGGCTGCAGAATGCCGGCGGCGTCGGAAGCTATTTGCCCCTGGTGATGCTGGTCGGCATCGCAGCAATCGTCTGCATGCGGCATGGTTCCGCGACGCACTTTACCCTCGCCAACATGATGCCCACGTGGAACTGGGATACGGTCAACTTCTGGTCGCAGATCGCCTTTGCGTTTACCGGCCTGGAGCTTGTCTCCGCCATGAGCGAAGAGGTGCGCGATCCGCGCCGCAACCTGCCGCGGGCCGTCTTTGGCGCGGGGGCGCTCGTCGCTCTTATGTATGTCGCCGGGACCTTCGCCGTTCTCTCGCTCGTGCCCGCCGCCGATCTCGACCCACAGAGCGGGGTCTTTAACGCCATCGCCGTTGGATCTGCCACGCTCAAACTCGGCTTCCTCGGAATTCTGGCCGCCATCCTGGTCACCGCGGGCAACTCCGGCGGTGTGGGTTCGACGGTCGCCGGCATCGCACGCGTTCCCTTTGTTGTGGGAATCGACCGCTACCTGCCCGCCGCGTTCGGCAAAATCCATCCGCGCTGGAAGACGCCTTATATATCGATCCTCGTGCAGGCCGCGATCTCCGGAGCCATTCTGCTGGTCAGCCAGGTCAATGAGACGACGCGCGGCGCCTATCAATTTCTCATTGACGCGGCCATCATCCTCTACTTCATTCCGTTCCTCTACATGTTCGCAGCCATCATCAAACTGGCGCGCCGAAAAGACCGCAAAGAAAATCCGGACGCCGTGCTGGTTCCGGGAGGCATTGCCGGAGTCTGGATCTGTGGTGGGCTGGGATTCATCGTCGTCCTCGGCGGCATCCTGCTTTCGCTGGTGCCGCCTGGCGACTCGTCAGACAAGCTGGGATTTGAAATGAAGCTGGTCGCGGGTACGGTCGTTTCAATCCTGATCGGCCTGGTTTTGTACCGGCGTGGCGCGCGCGCCAAACAGGCGGCGTCGTAACTCTCGCGGCGCAATGCCGCATCAGACCGCACTCCCATAATTCCTGCAAGGCCGGGTGCCCCATCCTCGCCGCGTTCTTGTCTTTGCGGCTAGGGTGGGATACCACGAACCTACGCTACAGGAACCGTGAAAACGCCATAGATCCTCGATCTCCTCAACCAACCGCCAACTCGACCAGCTTGCGTTCAGGGACTGGTCCAGCCCCGCCAGTGCGATAAGCGCCCAGACTCGCCGCCATCGACTCCAGCTTGCCGGCGTTCGCCGAGAGCGCGCAGGGATGGTCGTGTGTCTCAAGCATCGGTCCGTTGTCGCGGATCATGGTGAAGAAAGAGCCGGCCAGCGCTTCGGAAACCGTCGAGGTGCTCACGTTGTGCGTCGCCAGCGCCGAGAAGGGACAGGCCGTCACGTCGCCGGTCGGCGTTACGTGCGCAAAGCCACGCCCGGCAGAGACGCAGCCCCCGAAGAACTCCTCATCGGCTGGCGAGTGGACGAGATAGGCGGCGCCAGTCTCGCGGCTGCGAACCCGAAGAACGGTTTCACGGAAGCGCGACCGCTTCTCTTCAGGAATGGCAACGATCCCATCGCCTTCGCCTGTGGGAATCTGCTCGATGAAAAACGCCAGCGGACCGCTGCGGGCCATCAGCGCGTCGATCTTTTTTTCATCAGTCCAGTAGTCGATATTTGCCGCAGCCACAGTCACAGACAGGCCGGTCAGTACGCCGGCCTTGCGAAGCCGGTCGAGCGAGCGCAGCGCGCTCTCATAGACGCCGCTGCCCCTGCGCTCATCGGTCAGTTCGCGATCTCCCTCCAGGCTCACCACCACGGCTGTATTGCGGCAGCTCTTTAGCGTTTCATAGTCGCGATCGCGCAGAGCCGTCCCGTTGGTGAAGACAAGAAACATTCGATCTGGAAATTGCTGAAAGAGAGTCGCGATGCCCGGCAGCATGAATGGCTCGCCGCCGGCGATGATGAAACCCATCACCCCCGCCTCGGATGCTTCGCCGATCACTCGCTGCCAGTCGGCCAGGCCCAGCGGTTTCTTCGCGGCTGGCGCGCCAATGGTGATCCCGACTGCACTGGCAAAGCAGCCGGTACAGCGCAGATTGCATCGCGAAGTCACGCTGAGAACAAGAAACGGCGGCACCTGCATTCCGCGCTCAAGAGCCTCGTCGCGCATGCGGCTGGTTTGCCGGTGGGCGCGAGCCAGACGAAAGAAGGCAGGGAGATGCCGTGGATGCTGGATCGCCCAGGGAACGAAGATGCGCGGCAGATTCGGGTCGACATCTTCAAGCAGGCGCTCGATGCCGGAAGCATGGCGCGAGGGCCTCTTAGTGCGCGGTACGGCCAGTTCTGGCATGGCAATACTCCCTGGGATCGAGTGGCATTCGTTGATTATTACGAGCCGGCAGCCTCAATGGTTCCATGGTCTCAGCGAAGGTGCGCCAGGCGCCGTGCCGGCGCGCACCGGCCTTCCTTACGGCCCCTTTACGAAGAATGAGCGAAAATGGGCTATGTACAGTCGTATGGATCGCGCCCACCGAGCCCTTCCGGTCGTCCTCGGAGTGGTTGCGCTGGCAAGCGTTGCGGTGCTCTTCGCATGGGATGCTCTTCCGCAGCTCTTTCCTGCCGGGGCGCACAACGTTCTGGGCGCATTTCCGCTGGCGATCATTGCTTTTGCCTACCTGCTCTACCAGAGCGCTCACCGGCCGGCACGGATGGAGGTTGTCAAAGCGATCCTGCTGGCCATCGCCTTTCTTTTCTGGGCAGCCAATCAGCTCTGGCCCAATCTGCCTCAGGCTATACTCTTCAACGACATCGCTATCGGGCTCTTCGTTCTCGATGTCTTTCTTGTCCTGATCGGCTGGCCTACGACATCGCCGGATGAATCCTTTGCCGAGATCTACGAGGCGGAGCCACACAATAAGAAGACGCAGGCGCGCTGATTTTCTTAACGAATTCAGAGGAAATCGTTTCAAGATGTTCAGCGCGAGAGATCGAATCTCCTATTTTGTTTGCGCCATCGCGGGGTGCGTTGCTGTCGGCAGGTCGATGGTGTAAACCCGCTGAGTGGCCGTGAGCACCATCAGCGCATTCTTCCCGGCAATGAAGCGAGCCGCCCGCGGCAGGTGGTCCACGATGACCCGTTTCAGTTCCTTGCCGGTCGTTGCGTCCAGGATCGTGACCTCCTGATCTCGATTAGTGGCGGCAATCAGGCCCAGCCTTCCATCCCCGGCAATCGCCCGACCGTAAAACGCTCCCAGCCTTTGCCCGTCCGAAAGGCGATAGATCACGCTGTTATTGCTATTGCCGTGCACAACTAAGAAGTCACCGTATAACGAAGCCGTGCGGCGATCCGTTAGATAACCTGCGGTCTCGGGCAGCATTACCTTGCGCAGCACTTCTCCGCTTCGGCGATTGACTAACTCGACGAGTAGCCCATGCTCCATCCATTCGCCCTTCTTGTCAGAGGTCTTCTCAAGCTTGTCGCCTGCATGAGCCGATTCGTCCTGTGCGGTTTTGGATGATGAGTCCATAATTAAAAGCAATGAATCGCTATCTGTTCCACGCAATGTTGGTGATTGATTCGGGAATTTCTTCGTCCAAAGCTGTGCCCCGGTTGCGAAATCGGTGACTTGCATTTCTGCATTGGATGTTGGGCTGGAGAGTTTATCCATCGGGTGAAACTTCACCAGGACGTCTCCATATAGCAATTGGTCCGTGTCGAACTTTGCTCCTTCGGCTACCTTGCCGGTCTTCAAATCGATATGCGAGTTCTGTCCGGGCTTCTGATGGGATTCTTGGTATTCGGCGAACATCTGATCCTGATCGTCAAAATGGACCGCCTCGAATGGGCGCATCAGACCGACTTGCTTTTGCGTCTTCAAATCCCAGATCGAGCTGCGCGAGCGCCCCGAATAGGCAAGGAATCGGCCATCTGGGCTGAAGGCCCCCACGAATCCTCCACGCATAGGGCTGATGGGCAAATCCGCGGAATCCATCTTCTGCCCCCCCAACTCGCCCACGGCCACCTCGCCTCGCTCGGTTTCACTGGCAATGAGCTTGTCGTAAACATCCAGCGAGTCCAGTTTGAAGGCAGCGCTCGCCTTGCCTGTTGATGGATCAACAAGGATCGCCGCATTTTCGCGTAGCGGGCCGACAAGAACTTCATTACTCTTCGTAACCTGTTCCATCCACTGGTCGCCCAACTTGATACTGTTGATCGGATTTCCTTCTGGAAATGTTGTCTCGCACAGCTTGTAGATCTGGTGATTGCTGTTTCCGCTGTCCAGTCCGCAATCGAAGACCAGCTTGTTCGAATCGACAAAGGCCATCCGCCCTTCAAGTAGGTGAGAGAGATCGTTGCCAAGGGAGATCGGTTTACGGTTGACCAGGTCATACCCCATCGCCTTGGTTCCGCTCGCAATCACCAGAATGCGGCCGTCCTGGCTGTAGGCCACAGAGCCATTTCGCGGTTCCGTGAAAAAGCGAAAACCTCCAGCCCACGGTTGAAAGTATATTGTCGCCTCGTAGAAGCCCTTGTTGTCATAGAATCGCTTGCCGGTCTCGGCATCCGTGAGCTTGAGCCAAACGCGGCCGTTGGTTACAGAGATGCACACAAAGGTCTTTCCGTCGGGCGACAGGCTGGTCTGCGGACAGCCCTCGTAATCGACCAGTTCGTGATAGCTTTCGCGCTTTCCCGAGGCGATCTCCCAATTCTCCACGCGCATGGTCTGGTAGTGAAACGTCACATGCGTCGAGTCGGGCGTAAAGTTGGCAGGCTGCGCACCCGGAGCGTCAATTGAAAACAGATGCTTGAGCGGAGAGCGGCTCAAAACGTGAATGCTGTTCTCATCCTGGGCGAGCACGTAGGCTCCGTTCGGACTGAAGTGAACCTGTTCGAGAGCGGAACGCATCGGTGGGTCAAGCTTGAAGGAGTCTAGTCCGGGCGTGGGCTCGATCAGTGGGTGAATCGTCACATTGCGGACTGCCTCTTGAAACGCCTTGAACTCTGGAGAAGAGCCAGGCGCCAGCCTCTTGCATTCATCCGGCAGCGAGCCGGTCATTTTGTGCGCTACCCGCACGCGCAGGCTGATTTCGCTGGTCACGCCCAGCACGTCCGTCAGGATGTTGCCGGTATGCCCCTTGTTCGCGGTCACGCGGTCAAGGTTTTCCGCGAAGGCCTTTGGCGCATAACCGGCGCGGACCATCGCGTAAAGGCCTACCCGGTCTGCTAAGAGTTCGTCCTTCTCCTGGTCGTCTTCGCTCTCCTCCGCGCGATCTTTCCAGGGCGCATTCCAAAGCAGTTGCAGCTTATCCTCAACATCCTCGCGGCTGCCTAGCGAGGTGACGTTCATCATCGCTTTGAGCTGGCGTGTAAACACGATGGCCATTTGATGGGTATAGATGTGCCCGATCTCGTGCGCCAGAACCCCGGCAACCTCATCTTCGCTCAGGGCGTCGGTAATCAGCTTGCGGCTGATGTATACATACCCACCGGCAACTGAGAATCCATTGGCGTCTTCAGCCTCGTAAACGCGAAAATGATAGTGAATGGGAGTAGGCGGCAGTTGCGCCAGCAGCTTCTGGCCGATGCGGTCCAGTTCCGCTGACTGCATTTCCGGTAACAGATCGTAGTCCGGCTCCTGCTGGCTGGCCTGTGCATCGCCCAGCCACTGCTCCTGCTGGTCGTTGAAGATATTCGGTTTACCTGATTGGAATGAAGGCGTGGGCAAGGAGCATCCTGTGCCCGCTGGCGTCTGCTGGCCAGAGAAAACCAACGGAAAGAAGACCAACGCACAAAAAACAGAGAAGGGCAGGCATCGCCGCATGGTTCACAACCGTCCTATTCAGAAAGGTGGCACCATGCTAGCAGAAACAGCGGGGACCGCGAAGTGATGTAGTTAGATCTTTGCAGCGACCGCATTGAAGAGGTTCAGCCGCGGCTTTTCTTGTCCTGACCTGGCCGATGCGGAAGCAGACCGCTCTTCCTTGAATACCCGCCAAATCAATCTCTCCTAACAGGACCCGGAAAACGGGTGTCTAATGATTCGCATGAACCAGAACGACCACGCGGTGATCCGGGCTGTTCTTTCCGGAGACAAGGAGGCTTATGGCGCATTGGTCATGCGTCATAGCTCGAGCCTCTTTCGGGTGGCGTTTCGCATCATCGGTAATGAGGCCGACGCGGAAGAGGTGGTTCAGGATGCCTTGCTGCGCGGCTATCGGAAGTTGGAGAGCTTTGAGTCGAAGGCGAGCTTCGGCACCTGGATTTACAGGATCGCTGTGCATTGTGCGCTGGACAGGATCCGGCAGCGCAACGGAAATGACACCAGCCGGGTTGCCGATGAGCGCGATCCGGAGCAAGACCAGGTGCAGGTGGCGGACGAGGCCGCCGGTCCCGACCGGCTCTTGTTGAGCGGCGAGATCGGAGCGATGCAGCAAGATGCGATGCGCGGCTTGACGGCTACAGAGCGAACCGCGTTTGTGCTGCGGCACATGGAAGAGCGCACAACCGAAGAGATCGCCGCAGTGCTGGGCATCGCTCCGAATGCGGCGCGGCAAGCCGTATTTCGCGCCGTGCAAAAACTGCGACGCCGGCTAGCGCACTTGAGGGTGAAGGTATGAATCATCTGAATGAAGAGCAACTGATCGATCATTTCTACGGTAAAGACGGGACCGATGCACCCGCGAGCCGGCATCTTGAGCGCTGCGAGGCCTGCGCGCAGGCTTACGCTGCACTGCAAAGCGATCTGGCGGAACTCAGCGGAGTTGAACCGCCAGTGCGCGATGCCGCATACGGCGCAAGGGTGTGGAAATCAATCGGGCCGCTGCTGCCTGTTTATCAAACGCAGCAGCAATCCCGGATGCGTGGCTGGATGCGGGGGTGGTTGGGTAGAGGGTTGAGTTATGCAGCCGCCGGCGCGCTGCTGGTCGTGGGCGCTTTCTTTGCGGGCCGGATGTGGGAACACAGGCAAGCTCAGATCTCCGCGGAAATCCATCCTCAACTGTCGCAGAAACCGGCTCTGCATCCGCGGGAGGACGTTGTTGTAGTCGTTCTCAGCGATCATCTGGCGCGGACGGAGGGGCTTCTGGTGGAGCTGAAACATGCCGATGCGGGGAGCGCGGAGATGGTGTCTCCGTTGCGCGATGAGGCGCGGAGCCTGCTGGCGGCAAATCGAGTTTGCCGTCAAGACGCCGCGCAGATCGGCGATCCGGCACTGGCAACGGCCCTGGATCACCTGGAGCCCCTGCTGGCCGAGCTGGCTCACCAGCCCGGCGGACTGAACAGCGCAACGATCGCCCGGCTGCAAAAGGAAATGAACAAAGACGGACTGCTTTTTGAGGTGCGCGTGTTGCGCTCCCGAATGCCAGACCCGCAGGCGGACTCGGCGAAGCGGTCCAGTGGAGGAACGACATGAAAGTCAACCGTATCCTTCTTGCTGTTTTGCTGACGGTAATGCCTTGGGGCGCGATGGAGTGTTTAGGCCAGGCAGGAACGGAACAGGCTTTTTTAGGGGCCATCGGGAAAGCCGGAGGCATGGGTGCGGCCAGTGCCGCAGACAGCGGTTTTTTTGCGAGTGGAACGCGCGCCATCAACGAAGGCCGCTGGTCCGATGCGGTGTCGATCTTCAAAAAGGTCTCTGAAGAGCATGGCGAGCACGCCGATGGCGCCCTCTATTGGACGGCCTATGCAGAGAACAAGCAAGGGCAGGCGGGCCATGCGCTTGACACCTGTGGTCAATTGCGCCGCGAATATCCGCGAAGCGGCTGGATCGACGAGTGCGGCGCACTGGAGATCGAAATTCGCTCCAGGAGCGGCCAGCCCGTCCAGCAGAACCCTGGACAGGACGAAGACATGAAACTGCTGGCGCTGAATTCTCTGATGCGCCAGGACGAACAACGCGCGCTGGCGCAGATTCAGGAGATTCTGAACGGGGATTCACCGGAGAGGCTCAAGGAGCGCGCGGTATTTATCCTTACTCAGGGCCGGTCAAAGCAGGCCCAGGATCTGCTCAAGGAGATTGCGCTGGGAAAGTTCAATCCGGCCCATCCCAATCCGGCCTTGCAGACCAAGGCGACAGGATTACTTCGCGGCCTCCCCGGCGATGCTTCGCGGGCGACGCATCCCGCTACAGCGAACCGGAATCAAGCCATCACGCTCGATGTGGTCGTAACGGATAAGTCCGGCGCGCCGGTAGCCGATTTGCAGCCAGGGGATTTCACACTCTTCGACAACAAACAACCGCAACCTCTCGGATCTGTTCAGGCTGCCAATGGCATGAAGGCGCAGGCCGATCCTCCAGTCGAGGTTTTCCTGGTCGTCGACGACATCAACATACCCTTTGAAGCTCGAGCCCGCCAACGGCAAGAACTAGTGGACTTCTTCAATGAGAACGGCAAGGAACTCGCCCTGCCCACTTCCCTTGTCGTCCTTACCGACAAAACCGTTCAAGAACAGAATCGGCCCACACGCGATGGCAACGCATTGCTGCCCGTCCTTGAAGCCAGCTACTCGGGATTCAGGCAGGTCGAGGGCTACCAAGGTCTTGATGGCGCTCTTTTGCGCGAAGAGGACTCGCTCAAGGCCCTCAATCTCTTTGCCTTGCAACAGAGCAAGCGGCCCGGCAGGAAACTCTTCATCTGGCTCGGCTCAGGCTGGAACGTCACCTCCAATCCAATGTCGTTTGGAGGGCCAAAGAAGCTGCAAAACATCTACGCATACATCTCTTCGCTGTCTACGGCTCTGCGCGAGGCGCGCATCACTCTTTACTCAGTCGTCCCCCTCAGCGGAGTCGCCCGGGGCGACACGTTGATGCAATACGTCAAGGGCGTAAGCGATCCCAAACACGCCGACCTGGGAGATCTCTCTCTTCCGGTCCTTGCCACTCAGACCGGGGGGCAGTTTCTCACCGGCAGCAGCGATCTGCCCGCCCTCATCGACCGCTGCATAGCCGACGCGCGCGCCTACTATCAGCTCACTTTCATTCCGCCGCCCGCCTCGCATCCCGACGAGTATCACGGCATCGAGGTAGTGGTGGACAAGCCCGGCCTCAAGGCTCGCACGCGAGCCGGGTATTATTCGCAGCCCTCCGCTCGGGGAGTGCAATCCTCGCCCGAAGCTTCTCTTGAAAAGCCGGCAGACTGACTCTGAGGTCTCCTACAAGCCAAAAGGCCACTGCGCAGTCGCACAGTGGCCTTTTGTGATGAACGCTTGACTGGAAAAGCCGAGGTTACTTTGCGGTAACCAGAGGCCTCGTGCTTAGGGTGCCGTCGGCGTAGCCCTTGGCGATCTGGGCGATGGAAACGGGCTGGTAGTCGCCGGCGTGTCCGGCCTGACCAAACTGCACCATGCGCTGGGCGACGACCTTCTTCATGGCTTCGCGAGCCGGCGCAAGATAGTCGCGCGGGTCGAACTTCTCCGGCGTCTCGGCAAAGACCTTGCGAATAGCGCCGGTGATGGCCAGGCGATTGTCGGTGTCGACGTTGATCTTGCGCACGCCGTTGCGGATGCCGAGCTGAATCTCCTCAACCGGCACACCCCAGGTCTCTTTCAGCTTGCCGCCGTATTGATTGATGATGTCCTGCAGGTCCTTGGGCACGGACGAGCTGCCATGCATCACGAGGTGTGTGTTAGGCAGGCGCTTGTGGATCGCGAGCAGCACGTCCATCTTGAGCACTGAACCGTCGGGCTTCTTTGTAAACTTATAGGCTCCGTGGCTAGTGCCGATTGCGATGGCCAAGGCGTCGACGCCGGTCAATTCGGCGAACTCGACCGCCTGGTCGGGATCGGTGATGTGATCGAGGCCGCTGCCGCCGGCTCCGTGGCCGTCTTCAACGCCGCCCAGAACGCCGATTTCACCCTCGACGGTGACGCCGCGAGCATGAGCGAATTCGACGACCTTGCGGGTGACTTCGACGTTCTCTTCGAAGGTGGCCGGGGTCTTGCCATCGTCCTTGAGCGAGCCGTCCATCATGACGCTGGTGTAGCCCAGTTCGATGGCGCTCTTGCAGGTTTCAAAGCTGTTGCCGTGATCCTGGTGCATGGCGATGGGGATCTCGGGATTGAGCTCGGCAGCGGCCTGGATCAGCTTGAAGAGGTAGAGATCCTCGGCAAACTTGCGCGCGCCGCGGCTGGCCTGCACGATGACCGGCGACTTGGTTTCCTTGGCCGCCATCATGATGGCCTGGATCTGTTCCATATCGTTGACGTTGAATGCGCCGACGCCGTAACCGCCCTTGGCGGCCTCGTCGAGTAGTTGCCGCATGGAGACTAGAGGCATAGAGGATTCTCCTTCGAGGTTTGAAATCTGATTTGGGCTGCTTCGGTTCTGGCCGCCTCCGTGCACGGGCACTTGAGCGCAAGCATTCAGCCTGACGGACGGCAGAAACTGCAATCGTCCCTATGGTAGCAGAAACGCGCAAGCGAAAAGTGTGCGAGAGAACACAGGCGCAAAACACCCCCAGCACAGCCCGATTCAGGATGATTCGTTCCCTAATTGGCGCTAGCAGATGCGGGCTTCCTATCCCTATGGCCCCATGTGGAATAATCTCCCCGGTGAGCCTTGCCTCCCATCACGACTGGTTTCTGGTGGCCTGCGCCGCCGGAACGGTACTGCTGCTCTTACTTCTCATCGCAAAGCTCCGGCTGCATCCGGCCCTCTCGCTGGCAGTTTCAGCCTTCGCCTTGGGCCTGGCGTCTGGAATGCCGCTCAAGCAGGTTCCGCTCTCTTTCACCGGCGGGGTGGGCAACTTGCTCGGTCACATCGCCATCGTGCTGGGACTGGGCGCGATCCTGGGCCGTCTGCTGGCCACCAGCGGTGGGGCTGCCTCGCTGGGCAAGGCGTTGGTAGAGGGCTGCCGCCCGCAGGGCCTGCCCTGGGCGCTGATGGCGATGGGCATCCTGGTGGGGATGCCGGTGTTTTTCGAGGTTGGCCTGGTACTGCTGATGCCCATCGTGGCCGAGGCCGCGCGGCGCAGCGGAAAGCCGCCGATCCTGGTGGGAATGCCTTTGCTGGCTGGGCTCTCCATCGTGCACGGAACGCTTCCGCCCCATCCAGCGGCAATGCTGGCGGCTACGCAGTTCCACGCCGATCTGGGGCGGACGATTCTCTTTGGCCTGGCCGCCGGACTGCCCGCCGCCGCTCTGGCCGGGCCCGTGCTCGGCTGGTGGATGCTGCGCCGCTGGGAGAGGCGGAAAGCGAAGGGCGAGCCGGAGTTAGTCGAAGACGAGATGCCGCTCTTTGCGCCAACAGAGGCTGAGGACGAGCACATTGAGCACCCAGTCGAAGCGACGGATGCGGTGTCCACTCCGGCCGGCCCCATCCGCGCGGCGACGGCGATTCTGCTGCCCGTGGCGCTTATCTTTCTCGGCAGTTGGGCCGACACGCTGACCGCGCAGGGCGGTCTCGCGAATCAAATCATGCACTTTGTCGGCAGCGCGGACGTCGCGTTGCTCATCGCCGTTCTAGTGGCGCTGGTGACTCTGGGTGGACACAGCCAGACCGGAGAGATCAAGAGCCCCG
The DNA here is from genome assembly GCA_049522255.1 of Occallatibacter sp. Lineage (GTDB taxonomy): Bacteria > Acidobacteriota > Terriglobia > Terriglobales > Acidobacteriaceae > Telmatobacter. The sequence goes on along the minus strand of JBEKOA010000006.1, from coordinate 38,961 downwards.
AGGGCCTGCGCAAGCTTACCGCCGAGTCGTTTGAACCCATCGCGCAGGTACTGTTGATTCTCGCCGCAGCCGGGGGGCTGAGCGGCATTCTGCGCGACTCGGGAGCTGCTCAATCGACGGTAAGCCTGGCCCTGGGCGCGCACATGCCGCCGCTGGTGCTGGCCTGGCTGCTGGCTGCCGTCGTCCGCGCCTCAATGGGTTCGGCGACAGTGGCCATGGCCGTGGCCTCGGCAATTCTCGCTCCCATGACGGCGCAGATCGGTGTGCGGCCGGAATTGCTTGTGCTGGCCACCGGCACGGGCTCGCTGATTCTTTCGCATGTCAACGATCCCGGCTTTTGGCTGATCCAGTCTTTCTTCAAGATGGATCTCAAAGAGACGCTCTCGACCTGGACGGTGCTGGAGACCGTGCTCTCGGTGGCCGGGCTGGGGATGACGCTGGTGCTCTCGGCGGTGCTGCGGTAGGTGCGGATAGCAATGTTCCGAAGCAACCCTCGAACGTGCGCGTGAACGAGCGCATCAGCGCAAAGGTCGTGAGACCAGCGCGGCACAGCCCTCATGCGCAGGGATGTAATACGGCGCAGACGCTCCTTCCTGCTTCAGATCTCCACATCCGCCAGGGACCTGGCGTGGAGGCGGAATTGTGACACCCTCCTCGACAAACGACCGAAGATCGGCAGCTTCCTGAGGAGACAAGCCCTGACTCAAAGCCGTTAGAAGGGAATCAGTCGTAAGGACCATGTCCCGCTTGTGTCGGACCAAAGAGATCATTCGATCATCGAGGGAACTTCGGTCGGCGGAATTCTTTCGAAGCCGATCATCAAGCCATATCGCGATCATGGCGCCGCGCCAATAAGGCAGTTCGTATTCGGCGAGGCTCGTCGAGCTTCGCTCCAGGCATTGCTTCTGCGTCCAGTTCCGGTCTGGAGCATTCCAATATGTTGCGACGATGCGGTTCAAGCGTTCCAGGTACTCTGGTTGAGCAATGAGACCGGCCCGGACCAGGATGCGGTCCTGATAATAGCGCGTGAAGCCCTCGGTGAACCAGTTGGTTGACTCGCCCGAAGCTACTCCCATTCGAGATGGGTTCCATGTGTGAAAAACCTCATGAGCAACCACGGACTTCAGATCAGTAAGAAAGCTCTCCTTCCGCGATAGATAGAACTGGATGACATGAGAAAAGACGGTTCCGTCCGTGCTTCCGTGGTCCTGATCGAAGGGGACAAGAATAACCAGAAAGGAGTCGCGTCTCCGCTCGCCCCAGAACTCCCGCTCCACACGAAAGATCTCGGCGACCTGGCTTAGGGCCTCTCCGTCGGAAAAGATCCATGAACCGCGCGCAGCCAGCGTCAGATTCTCGCCAGCACGAGTCATATGAGTGACGCGAAAATCTCCTACTGCAAACACAGCCTCGTGAAGCTCATGCCACTGGCCGCGGAAGCTCTGATAACTCTGCCCTGTTCCAAAACTGGATGCGACGGTCCAGCCATTCGGCAGGTGTTTCCAGGCAAAGGTGGCTCGAACCGGACTGTTCTGCGCAATGTCGGGATGAACCAGTCCGTTCTGACCATTGAAGATCACATCGGTATCCTGCACAACAGCCCGGAACTCCTTTGGATGGTGCAATTTTCCGGTCCAGTCGCTCACCAGATCGTAGCTGACATGAAACCTGTGATACGGAGGGCACTTCAAAGCAATCTTCTCTAGGCCGGTTTGCGGCGATAGGGCACAGCTGGGATCGACAAAGTGCAGGTTGAGAATGGATTTGTAGAGATCGCGCTGGCCTGCCCAAGTGGTCGGGAGAGTCAGGATTGAATTCCCCGTGCTATTGCTTTGAAACTCCAGATCAACATGAAGCGCCGGTACCGAGCCGGTGAAGTCCGGTGTAAAGGTGTATGCAATCTTGAATCCGGCATCGGCTCTAGCAACGCCAGACAAAAGAAGCAGACACCACAAAAGCACACATGTTCTCTTCATCGAACCAGCATACTATCCTCAAGGAGATCTCTCTTGGCCCGCATCAGCCTTCCCGCATCAGCCCAATTGACCGACGGATTCCCACGTCGCTTTCCCGTAAAATGAAGTGGCGAGAGACTCAGCCGATAGTGGGCATAGGTGGGTGTGCGTGACGACTGCAACTGGGCAGGCCAACAGCTCCGAAGGGCAGAACTCTGCGACGGCGGCCCGGGTGCATTTCCTGGCCCGCCAGCCCATTCTGGATCTGCACGGGCGGGTTCATGCCTTCAGGCTACTCTTCCGCGATCGATCGGAATCGGAAGAAAACGCGCCGGCTGGCCGGTCCATGATCGAGACCGCGGCATTCCACAAATTGGACAAGCCCAGCGAGTTGAAGCGCCTTACCGGCAAGCTTGTCGCCTTCGTGCCCTGCGCCGCAGAGGCTCTGAGCGAGCAACTTGCCCAGATGCTGCCGCCGAGCCTGACGGTTCTGGAGATCACATTAAGCCAGAAGACTCTTCCCGAACTGGTCTCAATATGCGAAAAGCTGAAGGCCCTGGGTTTCCGGTTGGCGTTGAGTGAATTTGCAGGACAAACGCAATTTGAGCCCCTTTTGGAACTGGCTGACTACGTCAAGGTGGATTTTAGCCGGACCGGGCCGGAGGAGCGCAGGGAGTTGACCCAGCAGTTGCGCGGCAGAGCGGCTGTCCTGCTGGCTGCAAAGGTGGAGACACATGCGGCTTACCTGAAGGCGCGCGAAGAGGGCTTCACGCTCTTTGAGGGGTATTGGTTCTGCGGGCCGGTCGCAAAAAGAAACCGCAGGCCGCCGGCGAACCAGATGCTCCGCATTGACATTTTGCGCGCGCTGCAGCGGGACCCGCTTGACGTGCTCAAGGTCGGTGAACTGGTGAAGCGCGACGGCCCGTTGACCTATCAACTGTTGCGCCTGGCCAACTCGCCGCTTTGGGCGCTGCGCGAGCCGGTGAAATCGATCCACGGCGCGCTGCTGGCGGTGGGCGACAATGCCTTTCGCCGAATCGCCACCCTGGCTATCGCGACAGAGTTTAATGGGGATCAGCCACGAGAGTTGTTGTGCATGGTCATGGTGGGGGGGCGATTTTGCGAATTGGCCGGCCCGAAGCTCAACTTGGACCCTTTCGGGCAGTACCTGCTCGGGCTGCTCAGCCTGCTGCCCGCCATGCAGGGCCAGCCGATGAGCGAGCTGGCTCCAGCGCTGGCGGTGAGCAATGAGATACGCGAAGCTCTCATGGGAACAAAGGGTGGCGAGCGCGTCTTTTTGAGTTGGCTCGAGAGCTGCGAGCGCGGCGATTGGGCCGGTTGCGATGCGGCCGCGCAGGCCGATCGCCTGAATCAAGAGGATCTGGTGAAGATCTATTTGGAGGCCGTATCGTGGGCTGAGGCCGCGCTGCACTCGGGGAGTTAGGCAGCTTTTAGCTTCTAGCTTTCAGCCTTTAGCTTGAAACTGCCACTCACGATAGGGGACGGCTAAAAGCTGGCAGCTAAAGGCTAGAAGCTGTTCTATTGCCCCAAGACCGCTCTTTGCGCTGCAAAGATTTCTTTCAACCCCACTTCGGCGAGATCGATCAGCGCATTCAATCCAGAACGGGAAAACGAACCCTTCTCGGCCGTGGCCTGCGTCTCGATCAGGCCGCCGTCGGCGGTCATCACTACATTCATGTCCACCTCGGCCTGCGAGTCTTCTTCGTAACAGAGATCGAGCAGCGCTGTGCCGCCGACGATGCCTACCGAGGTCGCGGCGACCAGTTGCTTGAGAGGCGAGGTTTTAAGCGTACCCGCCTCGACCAGAGCGTTCAAAGCCAGCGCCAGGGCTACTGCCGCGCCGGTTATTGCCGCTGTGCGCGTACCGCCGTCGGCCTGGATCACGTCGCAGTCCAGAATCACCGTTCGCTCGCCCAGAGCCCTCATGTCTACAACAGAGCGCAAACTCCGTCCGATCAGCCGCTGAATCTCGTGCGTCCGGCCGCCGATCTTGCCCCGTTCACTCTCTCTCGGAGTCCGGGTGACTGTGGAGCGGGGCAGCATAGCGTACTCGGCCGTCACCCAGCCGCGCCCGGAGTTGCGCAGCCAGCCTGGGACACCTTGTTCCACGGTGGCGCAGGTCAGCACCCGCGTGTTGCCCAATGAGACCAGAACGGAACCCTCCGCAGTTTGCACAAAGCCGGGCGTCAATTGAAGCAGGCGAAGCTGGAGCGGGGTCCTTCCGCCGGGACGAAAGAAGGAGGGAGAGACTGGGATGTTCATGCAGGAATTGTACGGGAAGCGGCCTCGCCGCAGGGGTCAGGCTCTCAGGAGAGATCTCTTCCAGATCGGGAAATGGGCTGTTCATCCGGCCCAAAAGAGGAAACATCAGACAACTCACTGAAACTAAGCATCTTACTCGCCTGTCTTTTGGTGCTCCAGTTCCATTTTGGGAGATTATCCCCTGACTCAGCCGAACGGGAGTGTCCGGGAATTGAACACTAAGCTCTTCCCTTATCAGGAACTTATCAAGGGCGTTCTGGATTGGCACGCCACGTGTAATAGAAGAAGGCAAAACCCAGCAGCAGAATCAGAAACGGGAAGGGTCGAAGCAGGGATACGGGACGAGGGAACAGGGAACAGGTCAAACCGAGGGGCAATTGAGACTGAAGCCTGATCTCTAGTCCCGTATCCCTGCTCCTGACGCCTGATCCCTGTCCACTGACAAGAAACGGAGCGGGAATGCAGCAGACTGGAGCACAGGCGGAGAGATTGAATGTAAACGGGCTGGCCGCGACGGGCCTTGCCGAAGCCGAAGTTGCGGCAGATGGCCCGGCCGAGGGCCGGCTGGCTGGGATCGAACGCAAGCGGGTCGAGGCGGTCGTCGAGACTCTGGCGAATCTGCGCGGCAGGGGCGAGAGCCTGGCCGAAGTGGCCCATGACGCCCGCAATATGGTAACTGCGCTGGGGCTCTACTGCGACCTGCTGGAGGAGCCGGGTGTGCTTACTACGCCATTCCTTCACTACGCCAATGAGCTCCGGCTGGTGGCCACGGCGAGCCGCCGGCTTGTAGAGAAGTTGCTGGACCTCGATCTCCGCCTAGGGCAGGTCGCCGATCGCGTAACCGCAGCCCGGATCGCTGCCGACGGTCCGGGACGCACTCGCAGTTGGGAGTTGCTGCCCGCCGAGCCGATCGGCAATCTGGCGGGGGAGTTGCTGGCCAACCGCAATCTGCTCGCGGCACTGGCCGGGCCTTCCATCTCGGTCACCCTGGATGTCGAAGGGGGTGCTCTGCCGGTGGCGCTGACTGGAGAGGATCTGACCAGGATACTGGTCAATCTCGTCAAGAATGCGGCCGAAGCCATGCCGAACGGCGGCCGAATCCAGCTGGGTCTGCACGAGCTTCCGAGCGATCCAGGAACTGCTACCCAGGCTCTTTCCCTCACCGTGGATGATAACGGGCCGGGGATTCCGCGCAAGGCTCAGGAGAAGATCTTTGCGTCAGGTTACACCACCCATTCCAATGGCGCATCGAGAAAAGAAGGCTGGCCAGCCTCCCGTCGCGGGTTGGGCCTTTCAATTACCTGCTCCATCGTAGAATCTGCCGGAGGCCGCATCCATGTCGCCAACCGCGCCCCGGCCGGAGCACGCTTCGAAATCGAGCTGCCGGTCCGTCCTCGCTGAAGCCTGGAGCGCCGGTCGGTGGACGCCCATCGGTCGAAGTCCCGGTACAGGAGCAAAAAACAGTCAACGATACCCATTTTCACGTGAGGCGAATACAATGCTCGAGACAGTTCAGAACGCAAGAGCCATGGAGTTTATTCCCCAATTCGCGGAGCCGCCGGTGCATCTGCACCTGCTGGTCGTCGATGCCGATGCGGCGATGCGCTCGGCCTGCGCCGAGATCGCCGCCAGCCTGGGCTACGCGGTCGAGACCACCGCCGACCTGACGCAGGCGCGCAGCATGCTGCGCGGCAGCACCGCCGACATCCTGCTCGTCAACCTGCCGGCCGGGAACAATCTCGGCCTGGAGCTGATCTCCGAGGCCAAACTGCTTTATCCTCAGACCGCGGTCATTGCCATGACCGCCTCGGGGTCGGTCAATGCCGCCGTCGAGGCGATGCGCTGCGGGGCTTCCGACTACCTGGCCAAGCCCTTTGCCGTGGACGAGCTCTCCGCGGTTCTTGACCGCGCGGCTTCCAGTCTTGTTACCGACACCGCAACCCGCCAGTTGCGGGAGCGGCTCAGGCTCTCGCAGGGGCTGGGCGCCATGATCGGCCGCTCGGGAGAGATGGAAAAGCTCTATCGCATCCTTTCGAAGGTTGCCCAGAGCTCGCATCCCGTTCTGATTCTGGGGGAAAGCGGCACCGGCAAGGAACTGGTGGCGCGCACCATTCACGCCTACGGGCCCAACTCGCAAAAGCCCTTCCTGCCCGTCGATTGCGGCTCTCTGGTGCCAACGCTGATCGAAAGCGAGCTATTCGGCTATGTCAAGGGCGCCTTCACCGGAGCCAACCGTGCCAAAGATGGATTGCTGGTTTCAGCCGAGGGGGGCACGGTCTTTCTCGACGAGATTGGCGAACTTTCACTCGACCTGCAGGCCAAGCTCCTGCGCGCACTTCAGGAAAAGGAAGTCCGCCCGGTGGGCGCGACTCACCGCGTCGCCATCAAGGCGCGCATCGTTGCCGCCACCAACCGGGATCTGGCGGAGATGGTCGAGAGGGGCGCTTTTCGTAAGGACCTCTTCTACCGTCTCAATGTGGTCAATCTGCGCCTGCCTTCTCTGCGCGACCGGCGCGAGGACATTCCTCTGCTGGCGGCCCATTTCCTTGACCGCATCAGCCGCGAGCACGGCAACAAGTTCACCTTGAGCGACGAGGTGCTGCGCACCATGATGCGCCACGACTGGCCGGGCAACGTGCGAGAGCTTGAAAACTCCATAGAACGGGCGTGCGCGCTTTCCTCCGGCCCGGTTCTTCACCTGGGCGACCTGCCCACGCAGCTTCAGCAGCAGGGTCTGGAGGCGCGGCGCTCAGCCATCGTGGGCGAGCCGGCCGCAGAAAGCAGCCAGCCGCAACTGACTACCCTGGCCGATCTCGAGCGCCAGGCCATACTGGGAGCCATTCGTACCCTTAACGGCGACAAGCTCCAGGCCGCCAAGCTGCTGGGAATCGGCAAGACCACCCTCTACCGCAAGCTAAAAGAGTACGGCATCGCGGACCCGCTTCGGGAAGAGTGACCGCGCCCGGCTCAAGCCGGAACTCGCCGTGCCGATAGGACAATTACGGGACAATTCAAGCCCCCCCCCGCGGAAGGATAAACGCGGAGCGAACAAGCTCCGGCCACAGGCTGGCCGGGAGAGCTGACGAGGAGTTGGCAATGAGCATTCTGATCGTGACCGGAATTGAAGGCGCACGCAACTGCGCCGCCGTGGTGGAAGCACAACTGGGCATGGAGGTCGAGGTGGCCGAGGGACGCAAGGCCGCACTGGCGGCGCTGCGCCGCCGGGAATTTCTTGCGGTGGTGGTCGACGAGACCATGGCCGAGTGCGACCCCGCCGCCGCCGAGGCCATCCTGGAGCACGCCAGTCTGGCCATCCCCCTGCAAATCAACTTCGCCCTCTCCGGCGCATCGAGGCTGGTTCGCGAGATTCGCGCCGCCTTGCACCGCCGCGAGCGCGAACAGTCGCTAGCCCGCCGCGCAGCCGCCGCTGCGATCGAGGCCGAGCTCAAGTCCACCGTTGCAGGTCTGCTGCTGCACTCCCAGCTTGCTCTCAGCGGCGGTGAGATGACTGCTCCAGTCGCCGAAAAGCTGCGCGTGGTGGCTGATCTGGCCGGCAGCCTCCGCCAGCAATTGAGCGCGCCGCTGACGGCCCGCATTGAAAACGCCGCCTGAGCACCTGCGGTGCGGCCAAGAGCGCCTTCGGCGCAGACCGCGCCAGAAAAAAGCGCGGACCGAGAGCAATTCATTGCGTTGCACGCGCATCGCCGGGGCGTAATTGCCTCGGCGTTTTTTGGTCTCTGCCCAAAAAGATTGATTCGCCGATCACTTTCTTCCTTCGGCAGACCATTCGCGTGCATCGCTTGGGCGCCGGCACGATAGGAAAACGCAACGTCCCCATCGCCGTTCTACAATGTTGCGGAGCGCGCGATCCTCGCCGCGCTACCCGCTGTAACACTAGGAGGCCCGGTGAAAAGAGACTCGATTCGATTGAATGCTTCGGTAATCGACCTTTTTCTGCTTGCAGTTGTCGTGCTCTTGCTCGGCCACCCCTGTGCGGCCCAGACGATAGAGAGTACGGTGGTCGCGGAGACGGCGAGCGGGCAATTGCGCGGAGTCGCGAGAGCAGGGGGCGGCGCCGAGTTTCTCGGCATTCCCTACGCCCAGCCGCCGGTGGGCGAACTGCGCTGGCATGAGCCTCTGCCCGCCAAATCATGGCCCGGTATTCGCGACGCCGCGGCCTTCGGCGCTCCCTGCGCGCAGCCGGTGATGGGAGAGTGGAACCGGCGCGACGCCGAACGAGGCGCAGAGGACTGCCTCTATTTGAATGTCGTCACGCCGGTGTGGCCGGCCAAGGCGGCGTTGCCGGTGATGCTCTGGCTGCACGGAGGAGCCAATGAGGGCGGTACGTCATCGAGCGTGTTCTATAACGATGGAACGCTGGTCAGCCACGGTGTCCTGCTCGTCACGGTCAACTACCGGCTGGGCGTCTTCGGCTTCTTTGCTCACCCTGAACTGACTGTCGAGTCGCCGCATCATGCCTCGGGCAACTACGGACTCATGGATCAGATCCTCGCCCTGCGCTGGGTGCGCGACAACATCGCCCGCTTCGGCGGCGACCCCAACAACATCACCATCTTCGGTCAGTCGGCCGGCGGGCAGGATACGGGACTGCTGATGACTTCCGCCCTGTCGAAGAGCCTCTTTCAGCGCGCCATCGCCGAGAGCGGCGTATCGTTCTCACCGCCGCTGCCTCCCTTGGCCGATGCCGAGCGGGCCGGGGAGAAATTTGCCGCGAGCGCTATGGGCGCGACTCTGCCAGGGCCCAAGGCCGATGCGGCGCTCAAGCGTCTCCGTCAGTTGACGGCGCAGGATCTGCTCGCGGCCCGGACAGGCGTGAACCCCCATCCGACATTCGGCCCGGTCATCGACGGCTGGGTCATTACGCGTTCGCCCGCCGAGGTCTTTCACTCCGGCGACGAAGCGGCGATTCCTCTGCTCTTTGGCGTCACGACCAGGGAGTTCGGCGCACAGACCTTCGGAACACCCACCGCGCCCGACGAACTGCGCAAGACTATCTCGAATGTCCTGGGAAGCTTTGCTCCGCCGGCGCTCATGGCCTATGGACTGAACGAAGGAGGTCAGGGTAGTGTCGATGCGCTTCACGGTTCGGCGGCCGACCAGTGGACCGCGGACCTCTTTTTCCGCTGCCCGGCCGTGACGCAGGGAGGGTGGCATTTTGCGGCCCGCAACCCGGTTTACGAGTACGAATTCGCCCACGCCATCCCTGGCCAGGAGGCGCAGGGCGCGGTGCACTCCTCCGATCTGCCTTATGTCTTCGGATACTTTCCGAAGGTAGGGAACATTGCGGGTAACTTTGCCGACATCGACACAAAGCTTTCCGATCTGATGGAAAGCTACTGGACGAACTTCGCCAAGACCGGCAACCCGAATTCGAACGCTCTGCCCGAATGGCCGCAGCTCGGCGCATCGCAGAGCTACATCCAATTCACGCAGGACGGCAAGGCAGTAACCGCAACCGGCCTGCGCAGCGCGCAGTGCACGCCGTATCTGGAGATGATGACCGAGCGGATGAAGTAAAAGAAGTAGACGGCCTGATTGTCGACTTCCAAGTCAACCTGGGAAGGTGGCCGGGTGCCCCATCCTTTCCGCTTTTCAATGCGGAAAGGATGGGAAACCACGAACCTTGACCGTGCGCGTTTTCCAAAGCATCGGAGTGTCACCACTCCCACCCTTTGAGCAAAATGCGCTCGAAGGATGGGACACCACGGATCAAGAACAACCGAAGGTCCTTCCACTCCGCTGCGCTCAGGATGACAAATTATTTTGCGAGACGCGCGTCCACGTCGAAGATGGCCGGGTCGGGGTCTTTGAAGAAGATGGCATGCAGCGAGCGGACGGCTTCGTCGGCGTCGTCTTCGTCGATCATAAAACTCATGTTGATTTCACTGGCCCCTTGCGAGATCATCCTGACGTTGATGTGCTTGATCGCGGTGAAGACCTGGGCGGCCATGCCGCTTTTGCCGCGAATGTCGTCGCCTACCATGCAGACCAGCGCCTTTTTGCCTTCGTATTTCACATCGGCCAGCTTGCTCAGGTCGGCGGCGATGGCGGGCAGCTTCTCGTTGGAATCGACGGAGAGCGAGACACTGACTTCGCTGGTCGAAACCATGTCGACCGGGCATTGATGTTTATCAAAGATGGTAAAGATGTCCCGCATATAGCCGTGCGTCATCAGCATGCGGCTGGCGACGACGTCAATGATCGAGAGTTTTTTCTTGACGGCGATGGATTTGAAGGGGCTCTTGCAATGCGGGGCGAGCGAGGTGATGCGCGTGCCTTCGCAGGCGGCGTTGCGGCTGTTGAGCACGAGCACGGGGATATTCTTTTTGACGGCCGGCAGGATAGTGGCCGGGTGAAGAACTTTTGCGCCGAAGTAGGCCAGTTCGGCAGCCTCTTCAAAGCTGATGATCTTGACGCGCAGGGCATCGGGACAGACGCGCGGATCGGTGGTCATGATACCGTCCACGTCGGTCCAGATCTCGATGGCCTCGGCTTGCAGCGCGCCGCCGATGAGTGCGCCGGTGAAATCCGATCCGCCGCGGCCCAGCGTGGTGGTGATGCCGGCCTCGTTCGATGCGATGAAGCCGCCCATGACCGGCACTTTACCCTGCGAGGCGAGCGGAAGGAGCTTGGCCTGAGCGCGCTGCTCGATGAGATTGTCGAGTGGCACGGCCTTTTGAAATTGCGAGTCGGTGATGACGATCTCGCGCGCGTCGGCGTGGGCGGCGTCGATGCCCAGTTCGCGGAAGGCGGCGGCGACGATGCGGCTGGAGAGGAGTTCGCCATGGCTGACAATCAAGTCTGAGATGCGCGGGGTGAGTTCGAGAATGGCCGCAAGGCCGCGCAGAATCTCATCAAGCGAATCAAACTTTGCGTCGATGCCGTCGATCAGTGCCGCGCAGTCGGCAGTGTTTTTCACCAGGGCAGCCGCCGTGTCGCGATGACGGCAGCGCAGGCGCTCGCTGATGGCCAATGCGCCGGTGCGGTCACCGGTGGAGGCTGCGGCGGCGGCGCGCAGCAACTGGTCAGTGACCTTGGCCATAGCGCTGACAACGACTACGGGCTGTTTGCCGAGAGCTACGCGTCCGGCCACGATGGCCGCGGTGCGGCCGATGGCGACAGGATCTTCCACCGAGGTGCCGCCAAACTTCATCACTACCACGCTCATGCGAGTTTCCTGAAAAAGCTGCTAGCTGCTAGCTTCTAGCCTCTAGCTCCGTTGGTTTGACCGATTGCGTTGAGCCATTCATTCGTTTCATGACTCATCAATTCCAGTTTTTGGCTAGTAGCTAGAAGCGAGTGGCTAGTAGCTTCTAGAGCTTTCCCAAACTTGCCAGCAGTTCGGCGTTGAGAATAGTGGCTCCGGCGGCTCCGCGAATGGTATTGTGCGAAAGCACGGTAAACTTCCAATCGAGCACGCCGCAGGGGCGCAAACGGCCGACAGTCACAGCCATGCCATTGCCACGATTACGGTCGAGGCGAGGTTGCGGACGGTCCGGCTGTGGCGCCCATTGAACAGGCTGATCGGGAGCGCTGGGCAGATTCTGGCCAGCCAGGGGACGAAACTCCGCCCATGCGGCAAGAATCTCTTCGTGCGTGGCCTTTTTGGCGAGCTTGATGCTGACGCTGACCGTGTGGCCGTCGACGACCGGAACGCGATTGCAACTAGCGCTCATGCGCGCTGCGAGCGGCTTAACGGCATGGCCGTCGAGTGAGCCCAGCAGCTTGAGCATCTCCTCTTCCATCTTCTCTTCTTCGTTTGGGATGTAGGGCACAACATTGTCGAGAATGTCCATAGACGCAACGCCGGGGTAGCCCGCACCGCTCACGGCCTGCATTGAGGTGGCGAAGATCTGCTCGATCCCGAAGCGATCGACAATGGGCTTGAGAGCAAGCACCGGGCCCATCACCGTGCAATTTGAATTGGTCACGATGTAGCCGCCGGACTCCTTGCGCCAGGATTGCTCCTCGATCAGGTGCAGGTGATCGGCGTTCACCTCTGGAAGCACCAGAGGCACGTTGGGTGCCATGCGGAAGGCGCTGGAATTTGAGACCACAGCGCAACCGGCGGCGGCAAACTTCGGCTCCAGTTCACGGGCAAAGGCGGTGTCGACCGAGGCAAAAATAACCTTGGGCGAGCCTTCGGGGTCCGCGGGAGATACGGTCATCTTGGCGATGCGCTCGGGCAGCGGAGTGTCGAGGCGCCACTTGGCGGCCTCGGCATAGGTCTTGCCGCTGGAGCGGTCGCTGGCCGCAATCCACGCGACCTCAAACCATGGATGGTTTTCAAGCAGTTGGATGTACCGTTGGCCGACCATGCCGGTCGCGCCCAGGATTCCGATTGGGTATTTGGTTTTCATAGCCTCAAACAATCAATTGTACAAGAGGATGGGATTGGGGTCAGCGACGCTTGGCGGGCGGGTGGTGGTGCAATCTCCGGTTAGCTGGTTACACGACTGCGTGTCTGAATGGACCCGAAGAACCAATCTCATTCGGTGGTGACACTTGATTCTCGCCAGTTCTCTGCCAGGCTCCTGAGCCGCTCGAATTCAGGTAGTGTGTTCGGCAAAAAGACCCAGCCGAGCATATAGGCACCAAACCGACTTCGTTCCGACACACCTACACCACTTGGCGCACCGAACCTGCCGTTGACGGGAAAGATTGACCGAATCATCCCCTTGCGAACAGCCTTCCGATTGCGAATCCATCCTGTGGCTCGTTCCCCTGACATCGAGTTTTCGTCCACCACCAATTTGCACTTCAGAGATGTCTTTGGGCCAAAAATGAACACCCTTCCGATACCCCAGAGCAAGCCTTGCAAACCGGACCAAAGGGCAATGCTCGACAGTGGCACTCGCGCTACATCTGGGGTGCGCCAAAAGAAATGGGCGCAAAACACGAGCGCCGCAAACAGTCCTCCATTAGAAACCACCGCAAGAACCCTATCCTTCAATCCTGCGCGCGAACAAAGGTCCACTATGTAGGTTTCCATCATCTCCCCGGTCGGTGCATCCAACCTGTGTAGCTCGATCTACTCTAAGTCAAATCTCCCAACTCTGTCAGTGATGCGCCGTAATAACGGGCTTTGTAGTCGCGTTCGTGTTCTTGCCCGCGGTGGTTTGTCAGTAAAGGCAGGTTGTCGGCCACTCGGTAACCGCACGACTATTGGCACGAACGAAAGGCATCTGGAGCGGAATCGAAGGCATCCTCACGATTGCGGCCAGTTCAATCTCTCCCCGCGATGGTCATGCCGTCGATGCGCAGGGTGGGCGAGGCTACCGCGCCGCGGAACTCCAGATCATTGCCGATGGCGGTTACGTTCTTGAGCATCTCGGCCAGGTTGCCGGCGATGGTCACCTCTTCGACGGCGTGGGTGAGCTGGCCGTTTTCGATCCACAGGCCGGTGGCGCCGCGGGAATAATCCCCTGTCACCACGTTGACGCCGAAGCCCATCAGGCTGGTGACGTAAAGGCCGGCGGGAATCTCCTTGATGATCTGCTCCGGCGTCAGCGCGCCTGGCTCGACATAGAGATTGCCGCAGCCGATGCCGGGCGTTCCGGCCAAGCCTCTCGATGCGTTGTGAGTGGATTTCATCCCCAGCTTGCGCGCCGTGTAGGTGTTGAGCAGGTAGTTGCGCAGAATGCCGTTCTCGACCACCACGGTACGCTGCGAGGGAAGGCCTTCGCCGTCAAATGGAGAAGTCCCAAAGCCGCCCATCCCCGTGGGCAGCAGCATGGTGTTGTCGTCGATGAGGTTCAGGCTTGGCCTGGCGATCTGGCTTTCCAGGCGGCCGGCTAAAAATGAAGCGCTACGCCAGATCGCGTCACCGGAGGCTGCCTCGAAGAGGGAGCCGATGAGCGAGCGGGCAACTTCGGGAGCGAAAACGATGGGCACACGCTGGGTAGGAACGCGCCGCGCGCCCAGCCGGCGCAAAGCGCGGCGCGCAGCTTCTTTTCCGATCGACTCGGGCGAATCAAGATCTGCAAGCCGGCGCGCGCTCGACCACCAGCCATCGCGCTGCATTGCCCCGTTCGCATCCTGAGCCAGGGGCGCTGCCGAGACCCCGGCGTAGCTCGACCGGTAACTGCCCACGAATCCGCGCGAGTTGGCCAGCACCTTGCGTCCGGTGGCTGCGTCAAAGCTGCCGCCGTCGGAGTTGGTGATGCGCGGGTCGGCCGCGAGCGCCGCTGCCTCGGCTCGCCGCGCCCACTCGATGCGCTCCGCGCCGGGCAGCGAATAGACGTCCTCGTGATAAAGATGAAGGTCTCCCGGAACCGAGCCGAACTCCGCCGTCTCCGGCATTCCGCTGAAAGGGTCTTCCTCAGTCACTTTAGCCAGTGCCAGAGCGCCGTCGACCAGCTGGCGAATGCCCTCCGGCGTCAGGTCGCTGGTGGAGGCCGAGGCCGAGCGAAGGCCCAAAAAGACTCGCAGGCCCAGACCGCGCGAGCCGGATTCCTTGAGTGTCTCCACCTGGCCCATTCGGACATTGACACTGAACTCATCGCCTTCGCGGGCAGCGGCCTCGGCGTCGCTGGCGCCGGCTTTGACGGCGAGCGCCACGACATCGGCGGCCAGGGATTCGAGATCGAGAGCAGTGGGGCCGGGCTGGGTTTCGATTTCAGGCATGGTTTCAAGCTATCAAAGTTGGCGCATGGTTGGTGCGGCGGTGGCGCTTGAGCGGGAGTTGGTTGGCGTTCCTTCTACAATAAGCCGGTATGCCCACAACAGTTCGATCGCACGCGAAAGTCAACCTCGGCCTGGGGATCGGAGCGCCACGGCCCGATGGCTATCATGCGCTCTGCACGGTTTACCAGACGCTGGAACTGCACGATCTGGTCACGGTTTCCGCCCGGCCCGCACCAGAAACAGCGCTGCGCCTGACCTCGAACGACCAGCGTGTTCCAACGGACGCGCGCAACACTGCCTGGAAGATGGTGGCTCTGGCTTTGGAGGCGCTTGGGATTACGGCTGAGGTCGAGATCCATATCGAGAAACAATTGCCGGTGCAGGGCGGGCTGGGTGCAGGCTCAGCCAATGCTGTTGCTGCGCTGGTGGGGCTGGAGGCGGAGTTGGGGCACCCAGGCTTCGGGGTTCGTCGTGCCCCACCCATCGAGCAAAGTGCGCTCGATGGATGGGGCACCCAGCTTGATTCGTCACAAAGAGCGGGTGCCCCATCCTTTTCTCGTCCTTTGAGAAAAGGGTGGGAATCCACGCGTCTTGAAATCGCCGCCAAAGTTGGCTCGGATGTGCCGCTCTTCCTCGTTGGCGGCACCGTTCTAGGGGTTGATCGCGGGCAAGTGGTTCATCCCCTGCCGGACCTTGAGCCTGTCTGGTGCGTGGTGGCAGCGCCCGCTATTGGGGTCTCAACTCCGCAGGCCTTTCGCGACTGGGACGCTCTTTGCGCCGCCGAGAGTTTGACTGCAGAGGCCAGCGCGGATAAACTAAACAAGTTGAGCCGCGCCTACGCCAGCGCCTTCGCGGAAGCGATTCCAGAAGGACGGCAGGGAGTTGGCTCCTCCGGTGTTCTCCTCAACGAGGCGAACCTGGCCGGACCGCAAGAGTCCGCGCTTGTCCGCACCGGGATCACGAGCTGGATCGAGAACGAATTTGAACGCGTCGTCTTTCTCCAGCATCCTTCCCTTGCAGAAATCAAGCGTACACTTGCGGCTTCGGGCACACTGGGGGCAGCCCTCCATGCCTCGCTGTCGGGGTCTGGCTCGGCGCTCTTCGGGTTGTACCGGACCCGCGGAGACGCGGAAGCGGCATGCCAGCGGCTGGAGTCGGCCGGTGTTCGGAGCCTGTTGACCAGGACCCTGCCCCGCTCGAAGTACTGGCGCGAAATGCTTTTGACGAATGAAGGTTGACAGTCGTCCGTTGAGCGGTTGAAACTCGGCAACGGCTGTAGAAGATTGGGCGATCGTCTAATGGTAGGACAGTGCCCTTTGGAGGCACTTGTTCAGGTTCGAATCCTGATCGCCCAGCCAGTTTTCAGTGATCAGTTGTCAGTTTTCAGTTAACGGATGGAGACGCGCGCTTTTTTAGCTGCTTGAGAGGCTCTTTTTGAGACTGAAGCAGTCCGAACGGCTGGGAACAAACTGACCGCGGACTACTGAAAACTGATCACTGTAGCGAAGCAGCCAACGCAAACCAGCTTGGAGGCGACAAGAAGATGGAAGTGGAAACTTTGACGGTGACGGCGGAAGAGCAGCAAGAGAACGAACCGAACGCGCCTCGGGATGACGCCCAGAAGGCGCCCGCGCCCAAGGAAGCCGCTCCGGCACAGGATGCGGCTGCCAAGGCCAAGGATCCCAAGGCAGCCCCCGAGCGAAAGCGGAGCCGCAATCTGAGCGAGGACAAGCGCTTCAAGCTCTTTTCAGGAACCGCAAATCGGCAACTCTCCGAAGAGATCGCCCTGCACATCGGGGTGAAGGTGGGCGAGGCCAAGATCCAGCGCTTTGCCGATGGCGAAGTCTACTTCCAGCTACTGGAAAATGTCCGCGGCGTGGATGTGTTTGTCGTGCAGCCCACCTGCTATCCGGTGGACCAGCACCTGGTGGAGCTATTAGTGATGATTGACGCGCTCAAGCGTGCCTCGGCGGCCAGGATCACGGTGGTTGTGCCGTATTACGGCTACGCCCGCCAGGACCGCAAAGACCGCCCGCGCGTAGCCATCAGCGCCAAGCTCATCGCCGACCTGCTGACCACCGCCGGCGCCAATCGAGCCTTGTTTGTCGACCTGCACGCGGCGCAGATTCAGGGCTTCTTCAACATTCCCGTCGATCATCTTTATGCCAGCCCGGTGCTGGTCAGTTACTTCCGCGAGCTCAACCTGCCCAGGCTGACGGTGGTTTCGCCCGACGCTGGCGGCGTGGAGCGCGCCCGCTTCTTTGCGCAGAAAGTCGGCGCTCCGCTGGCCATCGTGGACAAGCGCCGCACCGACATCAATGTCACCGAGGTGATGCACGTCATCGGCGATGTGACCGGCAAGAGCTGCCTGATCATCGACGACATCATCGACACAGCCGGTACGCTGGTAAAGACGGTTGACGCCCTCTACGCCGCCGGCGCCGCCGTCGTTTATGCCGGGGCCAGCCACGCCATACTTTCCGGCCCGGCTATCGACCGCATCGCCGCGTCGCGCCTGGAGCAACTGGTGGTGACCAACACCGTTCCTCTGCGTGAAGCGGCACAGAAGTTGCCCAAGATCAAGGTGCTCTCCATTGCCGGCCTGCTGGGCGCGGCCATCGAGAGCATTCACATGGAGACCAGCGTGAGTACGCTGTTCAATTAGCCGTCAGCGATCAGCCGTCAGCCGCCAGCGTTCGGTCTTTACTGAAAGCTGACAACTGATGGCTGATAGCTGGCCACAACAAAGGGAGCGGAGCAATCCAACTCGCAGCAACCGCCGGAGCTGAACGCTGACGGCCGAAAGCTGAAAGCTGTTTTTCCGTGCCCGATACCAGGAAACGAGAGACCGAATGCCAGAAGTAGTCGCAGCCAAGCCCCGTGAGGGCAAGTTCAACAAGAATGCCGCTCGCCGCGTGCGCGTCGCGGGCAAGATTCCTGCCGTTCTGTATGGTCCGGGAAATGATCCGGTAGCCATCGAGGTGGACCCCAAGCAGATCTCGCGGATTCTCTTCTCCGAGACCGGCCACAACACCATCTTCGACGTCGAGGTCACGGGACAGCCCGCGGCCAAGGCCATGATCGTCGACTGGCAGCGCGAACCGATCAACGACAGGTTGATCCACATCGATCTGAAGCGCATCGCCCTGGATAAGGCTCTGCATGTCAGCGTGCGCGTCAAGTTGCTGGGTATCCCAGTTGGCGTCAAGGCCGCCGGCGGCATCCTCGACCAGGTGTTGCGCGAGGTCGAAATTGAGTGCCTCCCGGCCGACATTCCCAGCAATATCTCTGTCGACGTCAGCGAACTTGAGTTGCACGGCGTGCTGCGCATCAGCGGCCTGCCGCACTCCGACAAGATCAAGTATCTGAACCACGAGGATGCGACCGTCGCCCACGTGGTCACCATCCGCGAAGAAGCGCCGACCGCGGCCGAGGTCGAGGCAGCAGCCGCGGCAGAGGCAGCGGCGGTTACAGCGGCCGAGCCGGAGGTTGCCAAGAAGGGCAAGCCGGAAGATGCGGCAGCCGCGGGCAAGAAGCCCGATGCGGCAGCGAAGAAGCCAGAGGCGAAGAAGTAACTCTTGGCCGATGCAAGCCAGTCCGTTTACCCCGGCGAGCCAAAGTCACTCGCCGGGGACACCGAAACCGGCTTGCGCCGCGGCCCCTTTCTTGTGGTGGGGCTGGGCAACCCAGGGTTGGAGTATCTGTGGACCCCGCACAACGCGGGCTTCATGGCCATCGACCGCATCGCTCAGCAAGAGGGCGTTGTGGTTCAGAACCGGCGATGCCGGGCCACGACCGCAAGCTGCCGCATGGCGGGGCGCGAGGTGATCCTGGCCAAGCCGGAGACGTTTATGAACCGGAGCGGAGAGGCGGTAGCCGCGCTGGTTCGAGAGTTTGAGGCGGACCCGTCGCGGGACCTGCTCGTGATCCAGGACGAGTTGGACCTGACGCTGGGCAGCTTCAAGATCAAGGAGCGGGGATCGCCGGCCGGGCACAACGGAGCCCGCAGCATCACCGGCGCTCTCGGCTCTCAGGAGTGGTTGCGCATTCGCATCGGAGTGGGACTCAACCTGCCACCTGAAGCGACTGCGGCAGGCGCCGGCAGACCCGGAAGGGATTACCTGCTCTCGCCGATGCGCAAGGCGGATTTGACGGTGCTGGATGAGGTGCTGGACCGGGTGGCAACGGCTACGCGGCGCATCCTCTCAGACGGGCCGGCAGCCGCGATGAACGAGTTCAACCGGAAAGACCAGGGACCAGGGAATAAGGAATAGGGAATTGAGTTGGTTGCATCAATGAGTTTTGAAAGGGCACGACTTTAGTCGTGCCGCAAAGGATGCAATAGATTCTTGGGCTTTAGTCCCTGAGGGATGTCTTTTGAACGCGCTTGAAGCAGTGCTGTAAACGAGTGGAGCAAGACTAGAGTGCAAGGCTGGAAATCGGGGTTGAATCCTGAGATTCCAGCGGAAAAGGAAACCGGATGTTGCGTGTGTATGAAGTGATGTTCATTGTTCGGCCCGATGCGGCCGAAGAAGATGTCGATAAGCTGATCGCCGGCTTCTCTGACAACGTCGCCAAGGGCGGCGGAGTGGTGAAGACCGTCGAGAAGATGGGCCGGCGCAAGCTCGCCTACACGGTGCGCAAGTTCAACGACGGCAACTATGTTCTGCTCACCATCGAGGCCAATGGCGCGGTGGTTCTGGAACTGGAGCGCCGCTTGCGCGTTACCGAGCCGGTGATCAAGTTCATCACCGTGCGCATCGACGAGGAAGACAAGCGCCTGGCCAAAGTCAAGGCAGCGCGCGGCGTCCGCCGGAGTTCGGCTCCAGCCTTCACGGCTCCCGGCCCGGTGGCCGTGCCCGCACCGGTAGCGGCAGAGGCAGCCGCTGAGCCAGCTCAGGCCGCGGTTTAGCTGACAGCAGACGGCGAACAATCGACAGTTAGCTCAGGTTTTTCGACTGAAGGCTGTCAGTTATTTGCTGTTCGCTGAAATGAATTGCCGCCGCTGGCCCCGTTCGTGGGGGCATAGGCTGCGGCCCGATCCAGCACTCCGGCAGGCGCAGGACTGGCCTGCACCGGAAGCCAAAGAGAGTCATGAGGAAACAGCATGTCTGATGAGAATCAAGCAAAGGCGCCTGAGACGGGCGCATCGGTATCATCCATAGCCGCGTCAAGCTCAGATTCGGGCTCGGATTCCGGCCCGGCTGCGAGTTCTGCTCCGGCCCCTCGCTACGGCGGCGGACGGCCTCAAGGTGGACCCGGCGGGCGGCCTCAAGGCGGACCCGGCGGGCGCCCCTCTGGTGGACCCGGCGGACGCGGCAAGTTCTTCCGCCGCAAAAAGGTCTGCAGGTTCTGCACCGAGAAGATCGACGCGATCCCTTACCGCGATGTGCGGTTGCTGCAGGGCTTTGTGGCCGAACGTGGCAAGATCGTACCCCGGCGGCTCACGGGAGTCTGCACCAAGCACCAGCGCCGCCTGACCCGCGCCATCAAGCAGGCCCGGAACATCGCCCTGCTGCCGTTTGCAACGCGGCACTAAAGCGAAGCCAGGGAACTTGTAGCCTGACTTCGCCTGTACCATCGGCTGCCGTTCCGCCGGCTCGCACAGCCCTCTCGATGGGGAGCGATGTGCGATGCGTCTTTGGCTGAAGGCAATATTGTGGATGCCGAAGTAGAACCGAGTGCGGCTCGACGTGGTATGGGCTGTTGTCCGAAAAGACAAAAGCGCACCCGGCGCACTCCGCACGTAGAACTGGAGAGTTAGCAAATGGAAGTCATTCTGAAGGACGATGTAGTCAATCTGGGGCACCGCGGCGATCTGGTCAAAGTCGCCGACGGCTTTGCCCGCAACTTTCTGCTGCCCCGCAAACTAGCGCTGCAGGCCACCCAGGCCAATAAGGCTGTCGTCGAGCAGATGAAGAATGCCGCCGCCCGCCGTTCCGCCACCGAGAAGGCACAGGCCGAGGCGCTGGCCGTCAAGCTCGAGCCTGTGGTGCTCGACTTCACCCGCAAGTCGGGCGAGGCCGGCCACCTCTTCGGCTCTGTAACCTCTGCCGACATCGCTGCGGCTCTCGAAGCGAAGGGCTTCGAGATCGATCGCCGCAAGATCGTGCTGGCTGAGCCTCTGAAGAGCGTTGGCGAATTCAAGGTAGCCATCAAGCTCTACCGCGAGGTCTCGGCGCACATCAAGGTCAACGTCGTGGCCGAAGCGTCGGAAGAAGCCGAAGTGTTAGCCGCCGAGCCTGCCGCGACAGCACCAGCCGCCGAGTAAGCTCGTCTCAGTTAGCAAGTCCCGCAGCCTTCCGCACTGCCGGGAGGCTGCTGTGTCTTTGCGGCCCGGCGTGGCCAGTTAGCCAGGTCGCAACAACCCGGCTGTTGCGTTCGCTACGAGCTCAAAAACCCATCGGCAGAGGATCGACAAATAATCCCTTCCGCAACGAGCGTCAAAGCTGCTCAACCAATTCCTGATGAGGCCCTGTCTTTTCGCTCGGCTTGGTTGGCAGGTTTTCCTTGAAATAGGCAACGACGATCCAGGCTCCTTGAATCGCCATGGCGGCTGAAATGCCAAAAAGCACGAGTATCACGCGCCCATCCAAATCGTGCCGTTGAGATAGCCACGACGCGCGCTGAGCGAGGAAGCCCGACAAGATGCATCCTGCCGAAACGAAAGGATAGGCGCGTTTGTAGGGGTTCATTTTGCCTCCGAAGAATGCTGCAAACATCAATCCAATTGCCACAGGCGCCCATTTTGCTGCGTGCAGATGACTTAGTAACCACATGCACAGGCCGACGGTCCAAAAAAGAAAGACCTCTTTTACAAGAGTAAAAGTTGAATCCTTTTGAAAGATGCCGAGCCCGAATCGGACCAAATCGAGAATCAACAACTCAAAAATCAGCAACGAGACGAGAACAATAATGAGTAACTGATTTATCTTAACGGGGTCTGAAAGTCTCCATGCATAAAGAACTATTCCGGTCGCTACCGCAATTTTGATACCGTACAGAAACATACTCATCACGTTGAACGCAACATTCAGCTCGTGCCAAAACCCGGATCGACCGCGGGACTCTCGCTCTTTACAGCTTGTTTCCACTTCCTTCTCCTTACCCTTCCTAAGCTGCAAGTATAAGCATCTTTACACCATCGCGCGTTCCTTCACTGTCAGGTACTGATTCAGTGCTCTAGAGGAGCTGAATCGTACAATCAGTTTTGAAATAAAAGAAAGCCCATGTACACGTAGAGCAGCAGGCGTGAAATCCAGCGGTCGCAGATCCGGTAGGTCCGCTCGCTCAGCAAATCCTTGTATAGTTCGTTTCTCAGTGTTTTCCGGAAGTGAAGGCCTATTATCATTGGAATCGGCAACGCCAGGATCCCGAAGCATAAATCAATCGGCGTCTTCCATGTGAACGGGTGGACGTCGAATGCAATCCAGACATGAAACAAACAGCTAAGAAATGCAACGACTGCCATGATGTAGACACCTATCCAAATGCGGCCCGCATTCTCTGTCCCTTGCAGAGTGCGATCATAACTTTCCATCTCTTTCTCCCATCACACTTCAGGTTGTAACTCTGGTTTATTCACTCCTACACCATTGCCCGCTCTTTGACCGTTAGGTACTGATTCAGCACCGTCGATGTCAGGGCCTCGGGGTTGAGGTCCAGGGTTAGCGCGCCCTGCTCGTGGAGTCTGGCTAATAGCAACTCGCGTCGGCCGGCCATCTCCTGCGCCGCGGCGGCGCGGAACATCTGCTCAACATTCTTGGGGCGGGCATCTGCGATCAGTTCGACCTCCGGCTGGGCCATGGCGACGAAGAGAAGCACGTGGCGGCGGAGCAGTTGCAGCGCGCCGTCGATGACCTCGGGACGCATAGCGGTCTCGGCCAGATCCGTCACCCACAAAATCAATGAACGTCGAGGTTGCAATCGGTTCAATGTGGCCGTGGCGCGCAGGTGGTCGGCTTCGCTGCCTTCGGCGCGCACCAGTGCGAGCGACTCGATGATCTGCCGCAGGTGGGCCGAGCCTCTGCCGGGCAGCAGGCGCTGCTGAATGCCCTGCCCATAGGCCAGCAGGCCCACGCGGTCGCCGGAGTAGAGCGCCAGTTGGGCCAGCGAGACAGCCGTCGTGCAGGCGTAGTCCAGCTTGGAGCTGCTGTGCGCAGGCCCGGATTCTTTTGAGGTTTGTGCCATGGCTACGCGCGCGCGCATCAGACGGCCGCAATCGAGGACGATCCACACCGGCTGGCTGCGCTCGGTCTGGTACTGCCGAGTGATGGGGCCGCCGCGCCGCGCCGTGGCCGTCCAACAGATGTCGCGCAGGTCGTCGCCCTCGCGATATTCGCGCAGGCTCTCGAAGTCGCGGCCCAAGCCCCGTTGTTGCGCCCGGCGCAGTTGCAGATCGATCTGGCGGCTGCGGGCGAGGAAGATCTGCTGCTCTTCGCCCGTGCGCAGGGCCGGGTAAACGCGAACGGTCTGCGTGAGCGGTGACCTGGCCCAGCGCTCGGCGAGTCCCAGGCCAGAGCGATAGCGCACGTAGAGCCAACCGGTCTGCCAATCGCCACGCTCTTTGGGTTCCACGCGGTAGCGCAGTCGAGCAGGGATACCGGGAAAAGCAATGAGCCGGAGAGTCTGCGGCTCGGTGACGAGCGCAGGCGGAAGATCGTCCACCAGCCGGCAATCGATGATGATTCTGCCGCGGTGTTCTATCGTCAGTTCGATCTCGGTCTCGCTGTTGAGGGCGGGGGCATTTGACCAGCTCCGGCTGGCGGTTAACTGAGCCGGAGCCGGCAGGCGCAGACCATCGCAGAGCGCGAAGATCAGCACCAGCGCATCCCAGGCCGGCATGGCTAAGGCCAGCCGCCAATCCCAGAATCCCGGAACCAGCCAGACGAAGCCGGCCAGCAGCAACAGAATCGCCCGTGATGTTAGGCCGAAGCCCCACCGTCGCCGCCGTTCACAAGCGGCGGTCACTGGGCCGGGATGGAGAGACGGTGCAATCACTGCCGAGGCACCGGCACGGCGGCGACCACATCAGCCAGCACGCGATCGGCGTCGAAGCCTTCAAGTTCAGCCTCGGGCTTTAACATGACGCGATGCCTCAGCACAGGCTGCACGGCGCGCTTCACGTCGTCGGGAAGCAGGTAGTCGCGGCCATCGAAGGCGGCCGAAGCCTGCGCCACGCGCATCAAACTGACGGCGGCGCGAGGGCTGGCGCCGAGCAGCAACGTGGGCCACTCGCGTGTGCGCCGGGCCAACGCGAGGATGTAGGTGGTCAGCTCCGGCTCGATGCGGATGGTGCGCACCTCGGCGCTGGCAGCAGCCAACAAGCCTGCGGGAATCGGCGCAATCTGAGCGTCTTCCAACAGCCCCGCTCCCGTTCCGGCGTGGTGCCGCTCGAGAATCTGCCGCTCTTCTTGTTCCGTGGGATAAGCCACGCGAATCTTCAGCAGGAAACGATCCAGTTGCGCCTCGGGCAGCGGATAGGTACCTTCAAAGTCGACAGGATTCTGCGTGGCAAAGACAGTGAACCAGGCGGGCAGCGGGCGGCGCGTGCCGTCGGTGGTCACCTGGCGCTCTTCCATGCATTCGAGCAGCGCGGCCTGAGTGCGCGGCGGCATGCGGTTGATCTCGTCAACCAGCAATAGATCCGTGAAGACCGGCCCGGCGTGGAAGGCAAAGCTCTCTGAGCCGGCGCGCAAGATCGTGGTGCCCAGAATGTCGGCGGGCATCAGATCGGGTGTAGCCTGCACGCGCTGAAAGCCGAGGCCGAGCAGCCGTCCAAGCGCCTTCACGATGAGGGTTTTGGCGATGCCCGGAACGCCCTCAAGCAAAGCATGGCCCTGGCAGAGAACGGCAATCAGAACCTCCTCAATGGCGTCGTTCTGGCCGGAGATTACGCGGCCCAGCTCGGCGCGAGAGTGGGCGATGAGCTGGCTGGTCGAGCGCAAGCTCGGCTCTGCGGTTTCGGCGTTTTGGTTGACTTCTTGCATTGGATCGAGATTGTTTTCTTGGCTCATTTGGCCCTTTCCTGCGATGTCGAATGAATATCTTCCGATTGTGGAGTCCGGCTGCCCGGTCTGGCCGCTTCGGTCAGCTTTTTGTAGTGCCCGTGAAGCGTCTGGATCAGCTTGAGCGCCTGCCGGGGATTGGCCGACTCGCCCCATGCGGCGTCTTCGCACGCAGCGAGATCGGCCTCCAGGCTCGCGTCAGCCTGGGGAAAGCGCCGGCGAATCACCGCGGCCAATTCCGCCGCGTCCATCTTGGTTCCCCGCTGCCCGCAGAGGCGGAGAGAGTGGCGGCGGAAGCGCTCCCAGGCAACCGAGATGGCGGTCGATGCGGCACCGGCATTGCGGTAAAGCGAGCCCAGCGCCTCAAGGAACTCGATCGGCGTTGTGCGGGCTGGCGGGGGCAGGTCGCGCACCGGCCCCGAGCGCCGGCTAAAGCTGAAGACGATCAGCAGCGCCATGCCCAGCAGGCCAAACCACAGCATGGTCCACGACGGCCCGGCCACGTAGCTCCAGGTGGAGCGGATGTCGCCGTGCAGCGACTCGTCCCAGTAGAAGCGATGGCCCTCCGGCGGCCCCAGAGAGTTGAGCAGCAGATCTAGATTGTGTGCGCGGCCGATCGAGCCGTTTTCAAGCGGTGTCGAGCCGGCCCACCACACAACATGGCCCTTGCCCCAATCGAACTCGACCACCGCGGGGTTGCCGGCGCAACTGAATTCAATGCGATGAGCCGGGTCGCCCTCGGCCCAGGAGGCTTCGGGAACCATCCATGCCTCACCGGATCCGGAAAGCGCATCGATCCCCTGGGGCTCAAGTTTGCACGCAACGAAGTTGGCGATGGTCTTGGGAGGTTGACTTGCCTCGCCGGGCAGGATCGATCCGCCCAGGTAGCCGGTGGAGAGCACGCGGCCGCCGCGCTCGACAATCTTGCGCACCGCCTTGATGTCTTCCGGGTCGCGGGAAAACGGCTCGGCAAAGATGACGACCGTCTCCGGCCCGGCCACCGCCGCCAGTTCGCTCAGGGGCCGCTCCCATCGTTCCAGAGAGTAGCCGGACCGGAGCAGAGTCTCGTAGGCCGCGCGGGCGCCGTGCTGACCGGCGAGATAAGTCGAGGGCAGCGGATTGTCGTTGTCGTTTCCGTTCGGCAGCAGGAAGCCGGTGATGACGGCGAGGGCGACGGCTATGCCCACGAACCAAAGCAGCAAGCGGCGGTCCTTGGCGTCGAGCGAGGAAAGGAACCACGTTGCAAGCGCGGGACCTCGATGCCTGTTCGGGCGGCGAAGAAGCAACCGCAAGAGAATTGCTGTCCAAAGAAGCACCCAGAGCCATTCCCAATAAGGCCAGTGATAGAGCGAAGTGAGGAACTTCATCGCGCACCGCCTTCGGTCGATTGCGAGCCCGCCACTGCGCCGCCTGCGATTAAACTTGCGGCCAGTTCCTCTGCCCTGAGATAGTCGCTCTCGGATGCCGCGCGGCCGCCATACCAGGTGCGTTCAAAGCTGCCGGTGAGCGCGGTCATTGCGGCGCGGCGGGGGTCTTCAACAGCCACCAGCGACAAATACTCGCGCGGCGTGCGCGCCCGATCGGCCGGCCACAGGCGCTTGGATTCGAGCCTCGAAATCGCCGCCCAGTAAACAAAATGAACCGCCTCGCGCCACTGTCCTGAGGCGGCGGAGCGGCGAGCGTCGCTCATCCAGAGTTGCCAGTCGCGGGCCGAAGCGGCTCCGGGGGCAGGAGCGTCGCTCTCCGGCACGAGACGGATGCGCCAGCGTCGTTCCATCTGCATCAGTCCCCAAGCCATCCCCACGCACACGGCCAGAATGAAGCCCCACACGATCGCGCGCACCAGCCAGGCAGCGTGAATTGGAAGCTTCGCGGCGCTCGCCCAGATCCGGTTGAGCCAGGAGCCGACTCTCTCCCAAAACGAATCGCTTGCCTTGGGCGCCTCCAGATTTCGAAAGTCGGGGCCAGCCAGCACCTGCTTCATGGCGTCGCGCTCGTGCGCATGACTGGCAGCCGCCGCAGGCGGGGTTGCCGCCGTCCGATCCGCCTGGGCGATGTCCTGGGTCAGGCGAGTCACGGCGGCTACGAGGAGCTGGCTGGTGGTTGGCTTGGGCGGCCTGGTGAGTTCTTCGGCCTGGTCGTGCTCTTCGCCGGCAACGGGCGCCGTCTGAGTCTTGTGCTGGGAGGTGCCTTCGGTTTTGTCCTGGACCTTGCTTTGAGTTTTGTCCTGCGTTTTGACCTGAGACTCTTCCGGCTGATCGTCCTTCTGCTGAGCCTTCGTGAGCAGCGCGCGCAGCCAGCCGTAACTCACAAGGCGCAGTTCCGTATTGGGCGCATTGCCGAGCGGAAGGTGATCATCCTGTCCCACAAGCGCTGGGTCGCAGGTCCTGGTGTCCCTCGCCTTGGCGCAGGCGTCCGCAATTGCGGTCAACTCGACCAGATGCTGCCGGTACTCGGCCAGCGAAGCCGCGCGCGAATTGCCCTCAAGCTGAACTGAGGGAGTAGGCGCGGGGGTCTCGGCGTGAGCGAACAATGCGCCGGGACCCGCGACGAAAGCCGCGGCCAGCGCCACGCCGGCAATATGAATCCGCATCGTCAAGCCTTCCCCTCCATGGCACCGGCGGGCGAAGCCGCACTGGCCCCGAAGGGCGGAGTTGCAAGCGAGTTGAGTCCGGCAGCGTCCATCATTCTCTCGATATCGTACCCTTCACGGCGTATGCGCTGATCATAGTAGAAGAGGGTGAGGGCGATGGGGTAAAGCGGGCCGATGAGCGCTGAAACGGCCGCAATCTCAAGTGAGAGCAGTTGCCTGTACATCGGATAGCCATGCCATGCGAAATGCCGAAGGTGCAACACAAAAACTAGAAGAAAAGAGGGAAGAATGACGAGCATCATCAGGCCGAATACCAGGCTGCAAACCAATAACCAGGTTAGAGCGATCCTTGCGCGGCAGCCGGTGGAAAGCACCCATGATCGTTTAGTCGAATTGAACCATTGAAGGTTCTCGAGCACAGAGGCCGGAAATGAAAGCGACAAAGATAAACCTAGCCACACTGCGCATCCGAAGATCGATACCGCGATCAGGATGAAGAGCAACTTCGCTCCCACGGCACTTGCGACACCTGTATTTGAGTCAACCACTTTTCCCAGCCCAACGGCCGAACCAACGAAGATGACAGCGGGAGCAAGTAGTTTCGCTGTCAGCAAAGCCATATCAAGCGCAAGGAAATCTCTTAGGCGCAGCCTGATCACTTTGATTGACGATTGAAAGCTCGATGGCTGGCCGGCAATGATGTTAACGGCGACTCGAACAAACGCTGGGTAAGCTAGATAACTTAAGAATCCCGCGACGAAATAAGTTGCTGCCGCAGATAGAATCCCCGAGAGAGTCATGTGAAACAGCAGATACCGCCCAGGACTGGAGCTATTCGTTGCCAATACTCTCTTCGTCGTAGACGCAACCATCCATGCGAGCGCAGGTAGTGCGGCGACTCCAGTCAGGACAAAGAACTTCACCCGGTATATCTGAAAGGTCCGATTCAGGATCTCGCCCAGCCTCATGGGCCGCAGGTTCGCTTTCACTCGTTCTCTCCAGGCTGTAACGCTGGCGCTTCGGGCTCGTTGGACTGCGCGTTGCGGGGAATGACGGGCAGCCATGGCGCGGGCTCCAGTTCCACTTCTGGCACGGGGAGCGGCGCTTGTACCGTCGGGATCTGCGGCTCCGGCACCATTCCCGCCTGCTGCATCATCCACTCGATGTCAAAGCCTTCAAGTCTGATCCGCTGGTCGTAGTAGAAGAGCATGAGCGCAATGCTGTATACGGGCTTCAAGAGCGACTGGGCTGCAAAGGCGGCGGCGTAGAGGATCAACAGCACTGCCACCCCAGCGCCATGCTCGTGTTGCGGATTGTTCATGCCGGGAATCAGATAAAGAAGAATCGTAAGAGGCAGCGTGACTGCCATCGAGAGCAGCCAGCCCAGCGCAGCCACCAGCAAGAAGAGAAGGAAGATGCGGCCCTTGGTCCCCTGGCTGAGCGCGAAGCTGCGCTTGACCGCAGCCCATGCCTTCATCTGCTCCACCACACAAGCCGGAAAGGCGAGAGACAAGCGGAGCAGCATCCAGATGCCGTAGCCAACGAATGCCGCAAAGGAAAGAATCGAAGTCAGTCCAACGAACGCGCCATTGGCGAGATTGCCCATGCCCGCCTTGTGCGACAGGGCGGCTATCGCGCCGAAGATGAGCAAGAGCACAATCCACGCCACAATCGGAGCCACCCAGATAAAGAGAGCCTGCATCAGATAAAGCCAGTTGTAACGCCAGCCAAGCCGCCAGGCACTCTTGTAGGCATCGCGGATGGTGGTCGCTCCGCCCAGATGGACAACGGAGACGCCATGGCTGATCGCCGCCGCGGCCAAAGCCGTCACAGCCAGCAAAACGGGCAGCGCCAGTATTGCTAAACCGCCCAGAAACACAAAGGCAAGGGCCTGCACATCCTTCGCCGCAGCCCCTGTGCGTATCCACTCCTCAATGAGAAAAAAGACGCACGCCATCGCCAGCACGACGCCGGTGGGAATCGCCGAGATGCCGAGAAAGACGAGAAAGCGCGAGCGATAAAGGTGCGCGGTCCGGTCCAGGATCTCGCCCAGGCTTGATGGGCGCAGCGGCTCATTCATGTCCGCTCCATGATTCAGGGGGTTCGCGCGGCGGGGCTGGCGGCGCCTCGAAGTGTGCATCCAGAGCCAGCCAAGGTTCGTCGGTGAAGGGCTGGTCAAAGGCGACGGATGGCGTTTCGATGGAAGGCTCCGGCGGCGTCAGCCCCGCGGCCTGCATCATCCACTCGATGTCGTAGCCCTCCTTGCGGATGCGCTGGTCGTAGTAAAACAGGGTCACTCCCGTCGCATAGATCGGCCCGAGGAATGTGTTGGTGAAGAACGCGATCACCTGCGATAGAGCTTGAATTCCCGGACCCGGCAACTGGCCGGGGTGCTTGAAAGCTGCCACAATGACAAAGATCTGGGTGATCATCACCAGCCCGATCTTGATCGCTCCGATCAGCAACACCAGCAGGAAGATGCGTCCCCACGACCCCTTGGCCAGATCGATGCTGCGCCGGATGGCCTTGCGGGCCCTCATGTCTTCCACCACACTGGCCGGAATTGCCAGGGAATAGCGCAGTCCCATGAGTGCCGTGTAAATCCCAGCGGGAACCAACAGCAAAATGAAAACCAGAAAAGCCACGACTACGATGAACATCGTCTGCGGGTTGGACATGGCGGCCTGTTGTGCGGCCGGGTTCGTTCCGAAACCCTTTACGAAATAGGCCATGGTTCCGAGAAAACCACTGTAGAGCACTGAGATCGGCAAAAAGACGACGAGAAAGGTGAGGGTCATCAGCCAGAGGTATCGGCCCAGGCGGGGCAGGATGCTGCGATAGGCGCCGCGAATGGTGGCCGGCTTGCCCAGATTGACCCAGGCCACGGCGCGGCTGACGGCGGCCATGACCGCGCCGTAAAAGAGGAATACGAGAACGACGGCCAGTGCCGTGGTGGTCCAGGTGAGCCATTGCAGTTTCTCGGTCATGTGCAGCACACGCAGAGTCTCTGCCAGCCCAATCTGCAAGAGTCCCACCACCAGCAACGCGCCGGCGTACACCGAGGAGATGCCGGCAAAGAGCAGAAAATTGGTGCGGTAAAGCTGGGCGGTGCGGTCCAGAATCTCGCCTAAAGTGAGCGGGCGGAGGTTGCTTTCCATCGTTGGCTCCCCAAAATGCGGTGTTTGCGCTTGCCGGGATACTAGCACAGACGCAATGAGCCCTGCCGTGCGCGCCACGGGGGCTATTCCAGGTTTTTGGTCGGGGTTCCTTCGGGAATGTTATGAATGACGAACTGCTCGTCGGTCAGTGAAACGTTCTGTTTCACTTCCTCGACAGAAAGAACAATCTCCAACTCCTCAAGCGGCCGCTTGATGGTCACCTTGGTGGGATACTTGCTGCCGCCAAAATCCTGGTACTCGGAATAGAAGACTTCGGTCTCCAGGTTGCCTTCCCTGTCGTAGAGATCCTGCTCGTAGGGCAGCAGGTCGTCGCGATGGAAGGTCACCACACGCACGGGCGTCAACTGCTGGCTGCCCGATTTACGGCGGCTGATGCTCAGAACATACTCCGGGACCAGATAGAAGTGCTTCCGGGTCGCGTCCTCCACGGTGATGGTATCCGCGGTCACCGCATACAGATCATCCGCGGCCAGCCCGCGCACAATCAGAGCATCGAAGAAGAATCCGGGGCGCAGGTTTTCAAATGCCTTGTCGGACTTCTTCTTGACCGTGTAGGGGCCCTTGACCACCTGGCTGCCCGAAGGCAAATGGTAGTACATCATGAACTGGCTGCCATCCCCGCTCAGGTCGAGGGCGCGGATGCCGAAGTAGGACCCCACAACCCGCAGCATCTCCGGCTTGCGCATGAGGATGTGGCCGCGAATGGTGGGCGAACCCTTGGCGATGCCTTCCTTTTTGTCGATGTGGCTGGCTTGCATCTCGACGGTTGCGGTGACGCTATCCAGCGCGCTCCATCGCTCGTTGAGCCGCTGCACCAGTTCATCCGGCGCCACTGTCTGGGTGACCATCGGCCCCTTGGGAATGGGCAGCTTCCGCGTGGTTGGAAGCAGGGAGCACCCCGAGAGGAGGAGCGAAAGAGACAGGGCAGCAACGAGACGACAGCCAGCCTTCATCGCTCACCTGCCTTCTTCATCGCGTGCCGGTAGCCGGCAACGTTGTGCTCGTGCTCCTCCTCGGAGCTGGCAAACAACGACCGCCCCTGAGGATTGGCTCCTGCTGCCACGAAGTAGAGATAAGTCGATTTGGCCGGCTGCATGGCCGCGCGCAGCGACTTCAGGCCGGGATTAGCCACCGGGCCCGGTGGCAGGCCAATGTGCAGATAGGTGTTATAGGGCGTGTCGAACTTCAAGTCGCTCTGGTGGATCGCGCCTCGCCACCGTCCTTCGACCTCCAGGCCGTAGATCACAGCCGGGTCGGTCATCAGCGGCATCCGCTTAGCCAGCCGGTTCTCAAAGACGCCGGCCACCAGCGGACGCTCCGCATCCACCGCCGTCTCCCGTTCCACCAGCGAAGCCATGGTTACAACTCGATGCACATTCCCCTTCAATCCCAGTTGTCCTGCTACCGCACGGAAGCGCCGCACCATGGCCGCGCAAATCTGTGGCGGGCCAAACGTGCGGGGAAAATGATAGGTATCCGGAAACAGATAGCCTTCCAGGCTCTTTGCTCCGGGGTCCAGGTCGGCCACTAGGCCCACCTGTTTTGCCGCGCCATCAACAAAGCCTTGCCGAGTGCCAAATCCCGCCAGTTCCAATCGGGCGCCAATATCAAAGATGCTCGATCCTTCCGGAACGACTACCGTCTTGGTAAATACGTCGCCGCGTACGATGCGCGCATAGACTTCGGTGGCAGGGGCCGGGTGGTCGAAGCGGTACTCGCCGGCCTTGAGCGTTCCCCGCTTGATCCATCGGAGAACGT
Organism: Occallatibacter sp.; assembly: GCA_049522255.1. Lineage (GTDB taxonomy): Bacteria > Acidobacteriota > Terriglobia > Terriglobales > Acidobacteriaceae > Telmatobacter. The sequence goes on along the minus strand of JBEKOA010000006.1, from coordinate 6,539 downwards.
CAAAGGCGAATTCGCTGCGCACGACACCAGCCGCCTCCAGTTGCTGGCCGATCCTTAACGTGGAGGACCCTGGCGCAAACTCGACGAAAATCTCCCTCGATGGTCCAAAGGGCCAGAGGACCAGCCATGCCGCCGCCCCTGCCCCCAGCACCAGAAAAAATGCTGCCGCACGCAGTGCCCACGCGCCGGAACCCTTTTTCCTCCTGCTCGTCCGTCTGCGTGGCGCCATCCGTTGCTGTCAACCCTTCTCAAGCTAGAAAACGCAGAAATTGCTCTCCGGGTTCCCTGACTTTGATTGTACCGGGCAGGCAGGCTTTCCTGGGTGCGTGCTAACGGTCAAAACCCCCTTTTGAAGGGCTCCGCCCCAATGACCCTGCTCGACAAGATCCATGAGGAAAGGCTCAACCGCGCGGTAATGACACACTTCCGGCCCGGCTTGAGGCCTGCCGAACTCAAAGAGCGCATGGCTCGTCGAATTCCAAAGGTCCTTGCCCGCTCCCCATGAGGGCCCCTCCTCCGGCAGCTTATCCAACGTAAACACCAATCAATGAACAATATAAGTATTCATCCTGTTCGCTTGCCAGTAAACAGGAACTATGGATTCTGGCCCGGCTTCGGCCCTTTTCCGGGACGATCTCGGGCGCCTTCGGGCACTTTTGCAGTTAGAGCTTCCGTTCCCCATGCTGAGACATGCCGCTTTGCCTGCCTTGGGTAAGCGTTACGATTAGAACAATGACTACAGCACTTCTGGAGCATGCGCCGGCGGCGGTGGCCGAGGGATCGGTGTATTCCGCCGACGGAACGCGCATCGCCTTTCGCCGCCTGGGCAGCGGGCCAGCCGTGGTCTTTGTGCACGGCAGCGTTTCCACGCACACCGACTGGATGCCCGTCGCTCGCCTGCTGGCAGACGGCTTCACCTGTTTTGCGATGGACCGGCGCGGCCGCGCCAAAAGTGGCGAAGGTCCAGAGACCTATTCGATTGAGCGAGAGTACGAGGACATTGAAGCGGTGCTTGCAGCCGCCAAAACCGAAACTGGATCGGAAGCCATCCTGGTGGGCCATTCTTACGGAGCCGTCTGCGCCCTGGGTGTGGCGATGCGCCACCCGGTGCCTCGGCTCGTGGTCTATGAGCCGCCCCTGCCTGCCGGCGGCCCCATTGCCGGCGAGAATCTGCCCCCCTATGCCCGTGCGATAGCGGAGGGCGATCTGGACAAAGCTCTGGAATTTGGCCTGGCGGCCTATCCTCACATGCCCGCGGCGGAGATTGCCGCACTTCGCGCCTCGCGCGGATGGCCGCGCCTGCGTGTGCTAGCCAAGAGCTGGATTCGCGAACTTGAAGAAATGGATGCGCAGAACCCGGACTTGACGCACTACCGTGCGATCAACTGCCCAACCCTGCTGCTGGTGGGCAGCATCAGCCCCGAACACCCTATGCTGGATGCCGCGCGCGCGCTGGCCCGAGTCTTGCCCGATGTCCGCGTCGAGTGGCTCCCAGGCCAGAATCATGTTGCAATGCGAGTGGCCCCGGAGATGGTGGCGCGGCTGATTCGCGAGTTCCTGGCTAGGTGATGGATCAGACACACCCAGTCTGCCGCCGGCCTGGGAACCAGGTTACCATCGCCGTCGCTTGACTCACCGCCGATCGAAGCCGCCCCCGGATCTCAACCTAAGAAATCCTGCCGCCACAATCGGCGTGGCCGCACAGGCAGTTGATCTCTGTTCTATTGCCGATGCCCTCGCAATGGGCGCTGCAGTACTTCGCTTTTTCGGGGGCAGGGCAAGTGCAAGCGGCATTCGCGCATTTCTTGGGGGTGTTGGCCATAATTCTCCTTCGCCGGTTCGTTCGGTGCCATTCTGCTTTCAGGCACACTCGTTACCATGCAGAAACCGACGCAAGAGATAGTAGCTCAAAATCATGTGCGCACACGAGCAAAATCGGCGAGTATCCTTGTGGCCGGCCTATTTCTTCGCCGCTGGGGCTACCGGAGCCGACTCCTTGTGCATTGCATCGGAGAAGAATTTGCCTTCGCCGGTCAGCGAGAATGGCTCCCACGAAGAGATCATGGACGGACCCCACTCCGCATCGAAGCACCACACAACCCAGCCGATTCCCCTGGATTCCAGATAATCGGTGATCTGGGCTCCGTAGGTGTCATTTTCCTCTTTCGAGCCATATTGGGAGCTGAAGCCGATCTCGGTTGCAATAACGGGATAGTGATCGGCGGCAAATCCGAAGTCCTCTTCCCACTTTGCCGGCCACGGCTGCGGCCTCTTGTTGGGATAGGGATGGGTGACGTATCCGATGTGCTGCGCTCGGATGGGATTGATGCGCAGAGGGGTCAAGTCGTAAGCCCAATCGAAGCCCGCAACCAATGGAATTGCCTGCTTGTCATAGGCGCGAATCACGGTAATCATCTGCTCGTTGATCTCGCGCCATTCGTCCCAAGAGACCGATCCGAGCTCGCCACCGAAGGTCGTCGGCTCGTTGAACAACTCGAAAAACGCGACGGTGTTGTTTCCGCTGTAATGGGCTGCAATGATGCGCCAGAAGTTGAGCGTCTCCGGCAGGCTTGTCTCATACATCGGATCCTGAAACATCCCTTGCTTCAGATTGCCGATTGAGTGCCAGTCGATGTCGACATATAGCCCCAGGTCGGTCGACCATTCGACAGCCTGATCCAGCAGAGCAAGGTAATCCTTCGCTCCGCGCCCGCGCCACGCGACCGGGTGCACGGGAATGCGGACCACTGTCGCGCCGGTTTCTTTGACCCTGACGAAGAACTCTTTGTTCCAGTGACCCTGGCTTTCGACTTTGTCGGGATCGGCGATATTAACGCCGCGAAACAAAACCGGCTTGCCTGTTGGATCGACGAACCGGTTCCCGCTGACCGAGATCAGGGGCAGCTTCTTTTCGTCCGCGCTGTCGAGAGGCCGCGTGAGATAGGACTGATGCCACCAGTCGTTCACCTTCGTCGCGGGCAGGTTTGCCGTTTGAGCAAGCGAGCTCGCGCCACACAGGGTTGCGGCAACCAGAATGGCGGTAGTGAGTCGCGGCATGCTGTTGAATCCTCTCTTCGAGATGCTTATGCGGAGCATTGCTCCCCCATTTGCATCCGCATTCAAATGCGATTGGCCGGGAAGTTGCCGATCAGCTCTCCGGCAGCGACATGCTGGCCGGCCAGCACGATGGCGTGACTGGCGATGCGGGCGGCGGGTCCAACGACCGTGGGTGTCAAAATCACCTCGCCGAAGTCATGTGCGGCGTGGCTGTGGGAGTAAATGCGGGCGAAGGAGCCGATGACGGCGCCTTTGCCGATGGTGATGCCGCCACGGTCATTCAGCAGAGCGCGTTGCCGGATGGTGACGCCCTCCTCGATGGAGAGCTTATAACCGAAGGTCAGGTCCACGCCGTGGTAGATCCTGACTCCCGCGCCGATGCGGGCGAAGATGTGGCGGCCCAGCATCGAGCGGAAACGCAGACCCAGCCAGTGATTGGTCCCAATCGGCGAGCGGTCAAACATCTGCCAGAACCACAACAAAGGCTTGCGCTTGGCAAACTGCTCGGGATCGGCGTCGGCAAAGTGTTCGGCCTCCAGGGTCACGTTTTCCGGGTCAAGCGAAAGCGAGAGCACGTTGCCTGGCAGTTCGGAGGTGAGCGTCAGGTTGAGCTTGCCGCCATGCGGACGGCCCAGATAAAGCTGGGTCAGCTGGTCGCGCACAATCTCGGCTCGCCGCTCGGGGGCCTGGTGGCGAGTGAACTCTTCATCGAGAAACTGAATCCAGCGCCGGTAGACCTCCTCGGCCTCGGGCGCGGGGTGGGGGACGCTGCTCTGAGTTTGTTCCATACGAATTGGAAGATACAACACCAGGCCGGGGTGCTGCGAGTGAGGGCGGTCACGGGGGCTGCCGGCTTTCCAGTGGGCTGGCTTGGGTGGCGAGGCCTGAAGCTCCGAGAATGACTTGACCGTGTATAAGTATTCGGCTATATGTCTATCGTGGAATGATCCTTGCTGTCATCGCTGTGTCCAATCGACGGACCATCTTGAAACCGCTGCTTTCCAATTTCCAGGTGAGAATATGAAAAATTCAGTCGCGAACGAAGGCCAATCGCCATCGCAGCTCATTACGAATCGAATCGCCGAGCTCGGGGACTGGCGCGGCATAATCCTCAGCAAGGTGCGCAAGCTCATCAAAGAGGCAGACCCCGACGCTGTCGAGGAGTGGAAGTGGGGAAATCCGGCTTGGTCGCACAACGGCATACTCTGCACTGGCGAGACTTACAAGGTTGCCGTGAAACTTACCTTCGCCAAGGGCGCGTCACTTGAGGATCCGGCCTGTCTTTTCAACTCGAGCCTCGACGGAAATGTACGACGAGCGATTGACATCCACGAGAGAGAAGAACTTGACCAGGCCGCATTCAAGGCGCTCATTCGCCGGGCTGTCGCCCTCAACAGTTCCGGCAAATCCAAACCCTCGAAGAAAGCGAAGGCCTGATCGCACTCAGCTCATCGTAAAGCCGGCCGCTTCACTTTTCTTCCGACTTGATCGTGGCGTTGGCTTCCTTTGGCCCGAGCAATATCTGCACACCCAAATAAGCGATCCAGTTCGGCTCGCTGTTCCCCCGCGTCACCGCCTGAATCCCGCGTCCGCCCATGAAGAGCAGCCGCAGGTGGCCTGCTCGGTCCAGCGTCTGCCGGCCTCCGAAGTCAACGGTGAACTCGCGCTGCTTGGGCGCTATGCCGATGCGATTCGCATCCTGCAGGTCGTAGATTTCGCTGTAAAGCTCCAGCCGCTCGCTGAACTCGTGGCCCGCAATCAGACCACGCCCCCATCGGCTGGGAACCAGCTTATTGCCGATCCAGCGGCCCACCTCGCCATCAAAGTCCACCGGCCCCAATTTGGCGGTGAACTCCACCGGTAGGTAGTATTGTGGGCCGTTCTCGACGATCCCGCGGCGTACGGCGCTGGTAGGGTTGTTGATCGACACCTGCGGATACGTGCCCAGCGAGAAGTTCATATTCTCATCGGACTTTGGCTCACCTGAAAGATGATGCTCATAGGGCCGCCACTTGATACCGAGCAAGGATTCGCCCAGCCCGGCTCGCGTGGTGTTGTGTTCGTCGGTTGCGGCGGCAAGTGGTAGCTCGTATTTGAGCTGGATACGGTCGCCCCAGCCGTAATTCATATCGATATCGGGCAATTGGTAATAGGCCTGACCAGGATTGTGGTCGGCGATCCAGCCAAAATTGATCTCCCAGTGCCGGTTGCCCGGCGTGCCGGGATCGTCGGTAATGAAGGGTGGGCCACCCTGCGCGTGCAAAGGAGTCGCGCTCGCAACCAGCAAAAGCAGCAGGTAGAGTTGGAAGAGTCTATGCACTCGAATGACCGGGCGCTCCATTGAATAGGATTTCATGCGAAAAAGGCGTCTGAACCCAAGGTAGCACCCGAGCGCGGGGCCGGTCATGAAGGTCCTCTTCAGAAGGATCGGAATCCTTGCGCCGATTTCCCCAGCCAATATCCTCCCGGCTCTGCGATACTGTTTTGTTATGCCCATCGATGACCTGCAGCAAGCTGCCCAGAAGATTGCCGGATTCCTCGCCACCCTCAACAAGCTGGGTGGACTACGCCTCAAATACCGCATCACCGCGCCAGAGGGTGAACCAGAGACACCGGAGCAGACTCCAGCTCTCGCTGTCGAGCTGGCCGGAGCCGACGTGGCCCTGGTCACCCAGCACAACGGCGAACTGCTGATGGCTCTAGAGACAATCTCCGCGCAGATTCTGCGCCTCGACCAGCGTGAAGGCAGCCTCATCAGCTTTGACGCCGACAACTTCAAGGCTCTGCGCGCCCAGGAACTGCGCATGACCGCCGAGACCGCCGCGGAAAAGGTGATCAGGTCCGGTGTGCCCTACGCATTTCCGCCCATGAACAGCCGTGAGCGCCGCCTGCTGCACATGGCCTTCCGCGGCATCGATGGCGTAGAGACGGCTAGCAACGGCGAAGGGCAGGACCGCTTCCTTGCCGTCTATCCCGCAGGCAAGACCGATCTGCCCGTCGCCGCGCCCGTCAAGCCACGCAGCTTTGGAGATCGCGGAGACCGCGGAAGAGGCTCCGGCGATCGAGATCGCGGTAGAGGCCAAGGCGACCGCGGCCGTTTCCGTCGCTAGCCACCTGCGCCACCTGCGGTGGGGCCAGCCGCTCGCTGATCGCTCGCAACGGCTTCCTTGCTTGTGTCCAGTTGACCGGTTGAGGTTTGTGGATTCCCACCCTTTCCGCAGAAAAAAGCGGAAAGGTCGGGGCACCCGGCGGGTGATTCAGTTCCTATGTGTTAGCTTGGGTGCCCCAGGTCCGGATTTTCGGACCTGGGAACGTGGAAGTACCTGGTCTTTCTCTAAGTAACAATAAAAAACCATAGTTCTAGCCTGCATATCTCACACGCCGACGGTTGAAGGGGAGATTCTGAAAGCGAAAATATAGCTGGAAAGGCCGCTTTTTCTGTGGCATAACTACGTTGTCGAGGCGTGGTTTTAGCCGAAGAA
>JBEKOA010000005.1:0-59582 GCA_049522255.1 Occallatibacter sp. | reverse complement strand
AGGCTTTCGATAATGTGTCGCTCTCTATACGCGCATACTAGCGCAGAATGGAGTGTCATGCAAACCGTCGAAGAACTTGCCAGCGCCAAAGCGCCCCTGTCTCGTGAGGAATACGAAAAACTCAGTTCCCTAAGTCGGGACCAGCGTACAGCCGAAGAAGATCAGCAAATTGTTGATTATTATTTAGAGCTGATTCAACGTCAGCCGCCTGCTGTTCCGCTATTCCCCACTCCACCTGTACGATCTTTGTTATCCCGCGCCGTAGCCATCCGAGATCGGGCTGTTGTTGGACGGCTGCGTCAAGCGTTTGGTTGGTGGCCCGATATAGGCCCAGAAGTTTCCAATGCGCCCTTACAAGCGCAAGAATAGCCGTTCGCACTTCACTGTCAGTGTCCATAAATTACACCTCTTCGCGCCCTCATTCTTTCCCCATCACCTACAATCAGTCAAGTATATTATTGCCACCTTTCCACAGAAAAAAGCGGAAGGGATGGGGCTCTGAGTGTTTATTGGTCTGCTACCGGTCGGTGCAGGAGTAGCAGGGGTCGATGGAGGCCTGGATCAGGGGAGTGTCTGCAAGTCGCTGACCCACAACCATCCAGCGAATTGCGGGCATGACCGCAAAGGTGGGCGTGCGAACGTGGACGCGGGCCGGGTTTCTTGAACCCTCTTTCCAGCTGACCGAGTACATGACCTCGCCGCGGGGAGCTTCGACGCGGCTGGTCGCGGTTCCGGTCATGAAGGAGAACTTCTCGCCCTCGGTATGGATTTCGCCAGGGGGCAGTTTAGCTAGAGCCTGACGAAGAATCTTGCAGCTCTCCATGATTTCAAGGGCGCGAACAAGCAGGCGGGCTCGAACGTCGCCGTCGGGCTGGACCGGAACGTCGAACTCCATCTCCCTGTAGGCAGCATAGGGCGCGGCGCGGCGCATGTCCTGAGCCAAACCGGAGGCACGGGCGACTGGACCGACAACGCCGCAGGAGACGGCCTTCTCGGTGGTCAGCACGCCAATGCCGGCGCAACGCGAGCGCGCGGTGGAACTGGTGGTGAAGATGGGAATGACGGTGCGGGCCATCTCGAGTTCCAGCGCTTCAACCATTTTGAGGATCGCATTGGGGTCGTCGATGTCGCGATTGACGCCGCCGATGCGGTTCATCGAATAGTTGACGCGATTGCCGCTGATGGCTTGAAGTACGTCCATCACCTTTTCACGCAGCTCAAAACACGTCATGAACATGGTCTTGAAGCCCATGAGCTTGGCCGCAATGCCGGCCCAGAGCACGTGCGAGTGGAGGCGTTCGAGCTCGGCCATGATGGTGCGAATGTAAAGTGCGCGCGGAGGCGGCGTGAGGCCAGTAAGGCCCTCCATCGCCTGGCAAAGAGTGAGCGTGTGGATGTTGGAGCAGATGCCGCAGACCCGCTCCATCAGCGCGATGACCTGAATGTAATTGCGCGTCTCAGCCAGATGCTCGATGCCGCGAAAGTTGAAGCCGATATGCAGCTTGGCATCCTGAACGGTTTCACCTTCGCAGATCAGATCGAGCTTGTAGGGTTCTTCGAGCGCCGGGTGGTATGGGCCCATGGGGATTTTGTAGCTCATTTAGTCTCCTTGCTCGTCGCCACGGCGTCGCGCAGATTCACGCCCATTGTGTCTCCCTGGCGCAGCAGCAGGGGTTCGTATGCGCGGCCCGAAAAATGAATGCCGAAGCCTTCGTGAATCTCACGTTCGATCCAGTCGACGGCCTCGCAGAGGTCATAAATGCTTTCGATCTTGGCGACTTCGGGCGAGTTGCCGACAAGCAGAAAAGGAAAGCCGAGCAACTGACCGTCGAGATCCCAGTGATACTCCAGGCGAAAGCCCTGCTCACCGGGAAGCTGATATGCAGTGATGGTGATGAAGCGTGCAAGAAGCTCGTTCATCGCCTTGGCCAGGTTGCGAACTTTCAGGTCTGCGGGTGAGAGCCAGTGGACGCTACCTGTTTCAACCCATGGTTCCGTGGTCCCCAACTTTTCAGAAATCGCTTCGAGCGGAGTCATTGTCGCTGTCATTTTGCATCTCCTGTGGCGGGGGTTGACGCGGGCGCGACGACGGCCGGCGGGGCCGCTGCGGTTGGTTTGGCCGGCGGCTTGCGGGTCAGGGTATAAGAGGTCTTTAGTTCGCCAATGGTGGTGTAGATGGGCGGACATTCGGAGTCCTGACTGATCGCGTTGCTCTTGCAGCCCTCAATACAGCGGCCGCAGAAGGTGCACTGGCCTGGATCGTAGCTCCAGGTGAATTCGCCCTTGCCGGCTTTGAACTCGATAGCCTTGGCGGTGCAGCGGAAGCGGCAGATGGCGCAACCGGTGCAGAGCGCGGGATCGAAACGGACCTGACCGCGGAAGCGCTCAGTGACCACAGGCCGCTTGGGAAAGAGCATGGTCCGGGGACCACCCCAAAGGTTCTTCCACATCATGGCAAGAATGTTCATGCTCTAAACCTCATAAAAAGCGCTGAAGCGACGGCCAGAACCGCAAAGATCATCGTGCATTGCCAGTAAAATCGGACCGTTGTATCGATTTGCAAGCGCGCCGTGGCTGCCGCGACGGCCGACAGCAGCAAGACGATCGCAAAGCAAAGCCCGACGAAGACCAGGGCGGCGACCCACCAAAGAGTGAAGACAGGGGCGGCGAGCGTGGCGACGAGGCCGGTGGCTGCAACCCATTCCAGCCCGTGAGACAGCTCCCACATGGCCAGCTCCGGTCCTGCATACTCGGTCATGGGGCCGGAGTAGATTTCCTGTTCGGCGTTGGGCAGAGAGAAGGGATTCAAGTGCAGCTTGGCGGGCAGGCAGATGAGGATCGCAATGACGCCCAGCCAGCGCAGCGGCGAGGCCGACTGTTGCGCCAGCGCCGAGAGGCTGAAGGTATGCTGCGATGCGGCGATGGAGACGATGGCCAGCAGAAAGACGATGTTGTAGGAGACGCTTAGAACTGCTTCACGAGCTGAACCTATTTCGCCGAAGATCGAGCCGGAAGAAAAGCCTGCGGCGATAATGCAAATCGAGGGCAATTCCAACAGCGCGAGCAACAGAATCAGGTCGCCCTGGAAGCCGCCTGAAGCGGGCAGCACGGGCAGTAGGCCAACAGCGCCGGCAGCAGACGAGACAGCGATCAGCGGCCAAGCCCTCATCAGCATTCCGCCAATGCCGCGGCGGGGAGGCGTGGACTTGCCGAGCAGCTTGATGAAGTCGAAGACCGGCTGCATGAATGGAGGGCCGATGCGGCCCTGCATCCGCGCGACGGCTTTGCGTTCCACCCAAAGGAAGAACCATGCGGCGGGCACGGCGAAGAGCAGGCCGGGAAAAATCAGCAGGCGGGCTAGAGCGGTAATCAAATTCATTGCGCTACCTCTTCCGTCTTGGCTTCGCTTGCTGCGGCCTTTGCTTCGATCTTTGCGTCGGTTGACGTCCCGCAGGCGCACGCGCCGCCGCAGCCCGGTCCGACTAAAGGCATCACAACTGGCTCGATGGGCAGCTTCTTCCCTGCTCTCTCGGCGAGTATCTCGGCGGCTTTCGCGACGCCGAGAATAATGGCGTCGGGACGGGGCGGGCAGCCGGGGACGAAGACATCGACGGGGATGTGCTTGTTCAGCGGCCCGGCGAGTGTGCGGCTGTCGATGAAGACATTCGTCGTCGCCGGGCAGGAGCCGATCGCGATGACGGCCTTGGGTCCGCAAACCTGGTCGTAGACCGTCTTGATGGCGTTGACCGCGGTGTTTGTGATGGGCCCGGTGACGCAGAGGATGTCGGCGTGACGTGGGCTGCCTTCGAGGCGAACGCCCAACTGCTCGGCGTCGTAACGCGGAGTTAGGCTGGCGATCAGCTCGATATCGCAACCGTTGCAACTGCCCCCGTTCATGTGAAAGAGCCAGGGACTGTGGCGGCGCGAGTAACACATCAATTTATCCCAAAGTCTCATGGCCGGCCTCCCATCAGCAGTTGCAGTGCATTCGGCCAGATGCCGGCGGCGAGCAACAGCACGGTCATGGCTACGATCGTCACTTGTAGCAGAATTGGCTCCTTTGTTGGGTGCTCTGGGATTGTATGCGGATTCGCCTCAGCTGGCGGACCCCACCAGATGCGGGTTAGCGCGAGGACATACGCGATGAGTGCCAGAATCGACGAGAGAATGAAGACCGCGGCCAGCCATGGGTTGATTTGCAAGGCTGTCTCGTAGAGTCTCCAGCGGCCAAGGAAGCCCATGGTCGGTGGAATGCCCAGCATGGCCAGCATTCCGAAGAGGAAGCCGAAGGCCGCGACTGGGTAGCGCGCTGCCAGGCCTTTGGGTTCGCCTTTGAGTGCGCCGTCGGCCTCGGGACCGCTGAGGCAGATGAAGAGGAGGGCTTTGGCGAGGGCGTGAGTCGCGGCGGCAAAGATTGCGCCCTCGAAGCCGATGATGTTTAAGGAGAAAACTCCCAGCAATAAGAAGCCGACGTCTTCTACGGTAGAGAGAACCAAAAGGCGTTTTAGGCTGCGCTGCGTGAGCATGAGAAGTGCCGCAAGGAACGAGGTCGCGGCAGCCGCACCCAGCAGAAGTACATGGTGAGCTAAGTAGTTTGGAATCGATTGGGCTGAGAGCAAAAACTCGCCGAAGGCGGCCATGTCGACCACCGCAATGATCAAGCCCAGGACGACGGAAGGGAGTTCATCGGCCAGGCTGAGCAACCAGAAGAAGAGCGGAACAGCAGCCAGCTTGACTAAAACACTGGTCAACAAAAGCGCATGCGCCCAATCGGCATGACCGCGTGCCATAAGAGCTTCGCTGGCAATCAACGAAGAAGCCGAGATCAGAACGACAGCCATGTAAGTCAGCTTTGCGGGAAGCTTGCGGGCGCTTTGCCAAACCAGCACCACGGTCGCCAGAGCACCCAGTTCCGAGAGGCCAAGGCGAAGCCGGGGATCTGCAAAGAATAGACCCGCAACTGTCGGGGCACCCGCCAGGATCATCAATGGAAGCAGGTTTTGGCTTACCTTGCGCGCGAGCGCGGCCAGAGTCAATGCGAGCGCGGCAACAGTGCAGGCAGCAACCAGCACCGCCGGAACGTGTGGCAACGCAATAGCTTCGACGTCCACCGTTGCAGGGGCAAGCCAGTGAACACTCGCGAGCGCCGCAGCCGCCAGCACGATGACGAGAACAGCCGCGTAACGCTCCATCCAGGAGACGACGACGCCGAGACCGCGCGAGGCCGCCTGCAAGCCACTCCAGATGCCCAAATAGACGCGATCCACATTGGACCAGCGGAAGAACTCGTGCCAGTTGCCTAGGAAGATCGCGGAGAAGTCTCCGGCAGTGAGTCTTCCCTGCTCCGATAGCGGCTCGCCGCCAGTAAAGATTCCGCCACCGCCCCCAGCCAGCGCCGTTCCGCCGACCGTGGCTGGACGCGCAACGTAGGCGATGGCGTAGATGACGCCGCCTACAACCAACGAAACCACGGCCAGCACCAGCCCTCCCATGGTCGAGAAGCTGCCCGCATCCGCCGAAAGCCCGAACCATGTGACCTGGACCGTAGCCATTTGCAATGCGCCGAGGATTGGATTGAGGAGATAGTTGACGGCCAACTGCGGGGCGATGCCCAGGATGACGCTGCCCGCGGCCATGAATCCCATGCCCCAGACCATGGTAGATGGGGATTCGTGGGCGTCTCTCGTGGCTGGCGTAAGCGGGCCGAGAAAGACGGCGCTTGTAGCTTTGGCTCCGAGGAAGACCGTGCCCAGGCTGACGGCCCAGGCGACCATGGCGGGGACAGCCCATCCGGCTTGCAAGGCCGCCGCATAGAGCATCCACTTGCTGGCGAAGCCGCTCATGAGCGGAATGCCCATCATGCTGCCGACTCCAATCAGCCAGGACAAGGTGGTGCGCGGCATCTTCTGCGCCAGGCCGCCAAGTTTATTCATGTCGCGCGTCCCGGCGGCATGCTGCACCGAGCCGGCGGTGAGGAAAAGTCCGCCTTTGAAGAATCCGTGATTGAGGCAATGGAGCAGCCCGGCGGCGATGGCCAGCGGTGTGCCGATTCCGATGCCGAGCATCATGTAGCCGATCTGGCTGACGGTGGAGAAGGCCAACATGCGCTTGAGGTCGGTCTGCACCATGGCGTACATCACACCCACGGCCATGGTCACGGTGCCGATCCAGACCAGTGATGCGCTGCCCCAGGCGAAACCTCCAGATTGCGGCCATGCGCCAAAGCTGTGCATGCGGCAGGCGAGATAGACGCCAGCTTTTACGTAGCACGCGGCATGGAGCAGGGCGCTCACCGGTGTGGGTGCGGCCATGGCCTCGGGAATCCAGGTATGCAGAGGGAATTGGACGGATTTGGCGACCAGCGACACCAGCATCAGCACAAATACGCCGCCGGTAAAGGCATGGGCGACGGCGGGGTCGGTCCAGAGAGCGCTGCCGGTACGATAGTAGATCATCAGGATGGCAGCCAACAAGCCATAGCCGGCTATGTGGGTCATCAAAAGGACTTTGCGGGCTCCGGCAACTGCTTCGCTGTTGGTGTACCAGAAGCCGACAAGGCTGAAGGAGCAGAGGCCGACCAGTTCCCAACAGAGATAGAAGAAGAAAAGGTTCGCGCTAAAGACCAGTCCAACAAAGCCGGCGATGAACACCAGCATTGAGGCGTAAAAGCGAGTTGCGGATTTGTCCTGGGCCATGTAGCCGATGGAGTAGAGCAGGACGAAGGCGCCCAGGCCTGTGCCCATCAAGGCAAAAAGGATGCTGAGCGCATCGACGTGAAAGACGAGGGCCAGCGGGCCGTCCCAGTGCAGCACGTTGACGTCGATTGCCTGTCCTGCACGGACCCAAGGCGCCGTCAGGGCCACGGCAACAATCGCTGGCAGACAGGCGGCGAAGGCCAGAATCCCCTTGGTCCGAGCGGAAAAAAGCCGTGCTGCCAGGATTTGGAGCACGGCGCCCAGAAGAAGCGAACAGGGCGCTATCAGGATTAAGGTCACTACTTTCATACATAAAATAGTAGGGTGGCGAAGGGCAGCCTAGATGTGATGGACCTCACATGCAGGCCGCTTGTGCTGCAATGCGGGACGGGAGAAAGCTGGTCTCCTGGAACAGGAATCAGGACTGCGCTGGGGGTTGCTTCCGAAATGAACAGGTTCGCAGTTTTCATCTTTGCCGGTTGCGCTTATACGAAGAAATAGCGGACACTAGTGACATGGTGCGGTCGAATCGCCAGATTGCCTGCGTAGCGCTCTTAGTTTCGTTCTATTCCCCGCTATTTTTCTCCCAACAAAACTCCAAGAAGTCGGATGTCAAACGATACTTCTCCAATGAATCGACTTTCTTACGCTTCTCGCACTTTCATGGCCAGTCAGTTCCTCCGAGTGAGTTACGCGCCCTGCTGGACCGCCAGGCCCGGTGGGACGATACGAAACTGAGTGACCCGAGTCAGTCGGGATTGCGCCTGCACTTCGAAAAGATCGACGAACAACCGACGCAAGTAGGCCGAGAACCGGTGCGTTATCGCGTCTTTGCCGAAGGCGCACCTCAAGACAAAGTTTTTGTCTTTCAAACATGGCGGGTGGACAACGCGATTTCTACCGATCCTCGCGATATTTATGTCAATGCTCAGGGTCTGTTGATGACTCATTTGCCGAAGCCAGAAGAAGAAACGAGCCTGAAGGTCGCGGAGGGTGAGCTTGAAGTTGCATCACCGACTGAAAACGCTGAGCCAATACGATTTCTGTTGGCCAGAAGAGATGGAGAGACCTCGATCTTTGGCACTCTCGTTTCGCATCCCGTGGAGTCGTACGATCAGGGATGCAGGCTTGAAGTGAGAGCCGCACAGCCGGGTGCAATGGCTGTCCTGATCATTGTCGATGGATTTCCCGCAAAGACCAAGATTCCATTGGTATTGGAGTCAGAGGGCTCGGTCGTCAGCGAGGTGCTGGATGCAAACTCGGATGGCCATGCTGTGATGGCCGTTTTTCCCGCTGTAGACGGCAAGACACGGGGGACGCTCAAGGCAAGTGCCGAGGGTTCCAATTGCCTGCCCTCTGTCGTGCTGCCGTGGAGCGCGCCAGCTGATTCAGCTCCGAAGACACCGGGGCACTGAGGGTGGTATGGCAATAAAACCCGTTCCTGGAATTCTCTTGCCGGCTCTGCCCGCCTCCTTCCGGATCGAATTCTCCTCTACTGAACTTCCACAACCGTAGTAAGTTCCACATCCTTGGACGAGTTGCCAACCATGACGCGCACGGGTTCGGCCTCGACCCGGAAACCGGGGAGGGTCTGGTCCCACCAGGCGAGAGTAGAGGCTTTCAGCGGAATCTCGACAGTCCTCGTTTCATGGGGTCGGACGGTGACGCGCTTGAAGCCTTTGAGCTCCTCGTTTGGGCGAGTCACTTTCGAGGCCAGATGCTTTACATAAAGCTGGACGACCGCATCCCCTGCCAGTGCGCCTGTGTTCGTCACGTCGACACTGACAGTGATTGCGCCATCTTTAGCCAGGTGCGGGGAGTTGGTGCGGAGATTGGAGTATTTGAAGGTCGTATAGCTCAAGCCGTAGCCGAAGGGATAAAGCGGCTCTGATTTGAAGTACATGTAAGAGCGGCCGTCTCGGATGTTGTAGTCCATCATGGGGGGCAGCTGATCGACAGACTTCGGCCAGGTGACGACAAGGTGCCCGCCAGGGTTGTATTCGCCAAAGAGAACCTTCGCGATAGCCGTACCCTCGTCCTGCGAGGAATGAGCCATGTGCAGGATCGCGGGAATGTTGGCCTGGCTCCAGTTGATGGCAAATGGGAAGCTGGAGACAAGGATGACGATCGTTTTGGGATTGGCGGCGTAGACCTGCTTGACCAATTGCTCCTGCTCCAGGGTGATGCTCTCGCGGTCGCGCCCTTCGCGTCCGTCGCTGGGCACCGTGCAGGGTAGCGTGCCGCCGCCGTCGATTGTGTGATGCCAATCATGCGCCATGTCGGGGCCGCAGGTCGGGTCGTTGCCGACCACGACGACCGCAACGTCGGAGGACTTTGCCGCATCAAACGCGGAATTGCCCAACTCACTGGCCGCGTAGTTGATCGTAATGCCGGAACCGGCCTCATCCCTGATCGCCTGGAGCGGGGTAACAACATAAGGCGGGGTTCCGCCGTACCAGTCCCAATGAATTGAATCGGCCAGCGGGCCGATGACGGCAATTGACTTGATGGACGCCTTGTTGAGAGGCAGCATAGCATTCTCATTCTTGAGCAGCACGACCGATTCGAGGGCGATCTGCCGCGAGACTTCCCGATCCGCGTCAGTGTTCCAGGGTTCGGGTGAGTCCTTGATCTTCGAGTAAGGAACCATCTCAGGCGGGTCCAGCAACCCGAGGCGCAGGGTCACGCGAAACTTCGGGCGGACCAAGGCGTCGATCTCGGACTCGGTGATGGAACCGTCTTCAAGGGCAGCCTTGGTTTCGTCTTTATATGTATCGAGGAACTGGTTGATCCCAGCTTTGAGGCAGGCGACGACGGCTGACTTCTGGTCGGGGAAGAGATGGCGCGGATCGACCAGGAGCTTGACCGCGCCTCCGTCGCTCGAAATCACTTCGATACCCCATTTCTCGCGAAGAATGCTCCTGAGAATGGGATTGACGGCCATGGCTGTTCCATTCCATGCGTTATAGGAGGCCATGACGGCTTTTGCGCCACCCTCCTGGAAGCCCATGCGGAAAGGCACCGAATAATACTCCCAGAAGAGGCGCTCGTCGAAGTTGGAGGACGAGCTTTCACGTAAATTCTCGTTGCTGTTGGCCAGGAAATGCTTGAGCAGGGCGGCGGCCTGCCAGTACTTCGGATCGTCCCCTTGCAGGCCCTTGATGAATGCCACGGCCATGGTTGCATTGAAGAACGGATCTTCTCCGTAGACCTCTTCGCTGCGGCCCCAGCGAGGATCGCGCGCAAGGTCGGATTGCGGCCCCCAGAGCATCAATATCTGCCGATTGTATTTCTCTGTTTGCGTGATAAATCGCGCCTCATATCCCTCAACGCCCGCGGCTTTGCGAACCAACTCGGGATCCCACGTCTCGCCCATGCCTGGCGGCTGTGGGAACTGCGTGGTCGTGATGGGTTCGCGGTTATTCTTCGGTTCGCGCTGGACCACTCCGTGGATGCCTTCCGAGTTCCCGTAGCTCATGACGCGGAGCCGAGGCACCCCAGTGTTGGTGCCCAGACAGCTGATCTTCTCGTCGACGGTCATGAGCGAGAGCAGGTTGTCGATTCTCTGCTCCATAGGCAGCGCCGGATTGTTGAAAGGGTAGCGGGGCTGCTGGGCGCTGGCCGGAGTGTGCGCCGGTATGAGGCTGGAGACCAGGAAACAGAGCAGAGTGGCTAGGCGCTTTTCAATCATGGCGGAGACGGCAACACTTTCTCGGCGAGACATTGGGCACTGCAAGCACCTCGTCCGGTGGGACTCTGGTTTGCAAATGCAGACGGCAATCGCGTCTGCGATCTCTTATTATCGCCGAAACTCATGGCATTAGAGCATGGAAGATGTCAGACACTCCGAACAGGAGTTCTCAGCCGCGGGCGAGCGTGTGCGTGGTCTCGGGCGCGGGTAGTATCCTGAGTATCGACTTTTTAGGGGATTGCGCAGGTGCAACAGCGATTCCCTGGCTGGAGGGAGCATGACGACGGTGGCTCCGACGATTCGCGCGCCACGCGGCAGCCAGTTGCGCTGCAAGGGTTGGCAACAGGAGGCGGCGTTGCGCTGCCTGATGAACAACCTCGATCCGGAGGTGGCTGAGAGGCCCGCCGACCTGGTTGTGTATGGCGGCATCGGCAAAGCGGCGCGCAACTGGGAATGCTTCCACGCGATTGTGCGCGAACTGGAAAAGCTGGGCAACGAAGAAACGCTGCTGGTGCAGTCGGGCAAGCCGGTGGCCGTCTTTCCGACGCACGAAATGGCGCCGCGCGTGATCATCGCCAACTCAAATCTGGTGGGCAAGTGGGCCAACTGGGAGCACTTCAACGATCTGGACCGCAAGGGCCTGATGATGTACGGCCAAATGACGGCGGGGAGCTGGATTTATATCGGTACGCAGGGCATATTGCAAGGGACATTTCAGACCTTTGCCGCGCTGGCCGAGCGGCACTTTGGCGGCACTCTCAAAGGTCGATTGGTGGTAACCGGCGGCGTCGGCGGCATGGGCGGAGCGCAGCCGCTTTCCGTCACGCTCAACGACGGCGTGGTGTTGGCCATTGATGTGGATCGCAGCCGGATTGAACGGCGAGTGGAAACGCGCTACTGCGACATGGTCACCGAAGACCTGAATGAGGCGCTGGTGCTTTGTGAACAGGCGCGGAGCGAAAGGCGGGCGCTGTCGGTGGGCCTGGTTGGAAACTGCGCCGATGTGCTGCCGGAGATTGTGCGGCGCGGCGTTCAAGTGGATGTGGTGACCGACCAGACCAGTGCCCACGATCCTCTGAATGGATATGTTCCGCAGGGACTCACGCTAACCGAGGCCGCGGAGTTGCGGGGACAAGATCCCGAGGAGTATGTGCGCCGCTCGACCGCTTCCATGGTCGTTCATTTGAATGCGATGCTGGCTTTGCAGCGCGCAGGCGCGGTGGTTTTCGATTATGGCAACAACATTCGCCGTTTTGCATTCGATGCGGGATGCGCGGATGCGTTTCTGATTCCCGGATTTGTGCCGGAGTACATTAGGCCGCTGTTCTGTACCGGAACTGGGCCGTTCAGGTGGGTTGCGTTGTCGGGCGATCCGAAAGATATTGACCGCACCGATGAGTTAGCTTTGGAGTTATTCCCGGAGAACGAGATTCTGACTCGCTGGCTGAAACTGGCACGAGGGCGGTTTGTTTTCCAAGGCCTTCCATCGCGCATCTGCTGGCTGGGTTATGGGGAGCGTGCGCGGATGGGCCTGGCGATCAACGAACTGGTGCGCAAGGGCGAGATCTCGGCGCCGATTGCGATTGGACGAGACCACCTTGATACGGGCTCGGTGGCCAGCCCTTATCGCGAAACGGAAAAAATGCTCGACGGGTCGGATGCTGTGGCCGATTGGCCGATCTTGAATGCGCTGCTGAATACCGCATCGGGAGCGACGTGGGTCAGCTTCCATCATGGCGGCGGCGTGGGGATGGGGTTTTCGCTGCACGCGGGACAGGTAACTGTGGCCGATGGGAGTGACATTGCCGCTCGGAAGATTGAAGGCGTGCTGAATAACGATCCCGGCCTTGGAGTCGTTCGCCATGCAGACGCTGGTTACGAGTTGGCACAACAGACCGCTCGCGAAAGACGCATCCATATTCCCATGGCGGAGAAATAGAGATGGCTGAGTCGTTGGCCGTCATCAACATCGGACAGCTTGTGACGCTGGCCGGAGCTGCTCGTCCACGCGTCGGCGAGGAACTGGGTGAGTTGGCGATCGTAATGGACGCGGCGCTGCTCGTTGAAGAGGGGAGTATTGTTGCTGCTGGCGCTTACGCCGAAATAAAGGCCAAGATCCCGCCGGGCGCCAAGACCATCGACGCAGAGGGCCATTGTGTGACGCCGGGATTCGTCGATGCACATTCGCATCTTGTCTTCGCAGGCAATCGCGCCGACGAGTTTGAGCAGCGCATCGATGGAGCCAGCTATCAGCAGATCGCAGCCGAGGGCGGCGGCATTCTGCGCACAGTGAGAATGACGCGCGCGGCCAGCGAAGAGGAGCTGCTCGCCGTGGCGCGACGGCATCGGAATTGGATGCTTCGCTCGGGCACAACGACTATCGAAGCCAAGTCTGGCTATGGCCTGGAGCGCGCGACGGAGTTGCGAATGCTGCGCGTGTTGGCACGGCTCAATGCGGAGGGTCCGGTACGCATTGTCTCTACGCTGCTGGCTGCGCATATGGTGCCTCCGGAGTTTGCGGATCGGCGGGCTGAGTATGTGCGCTGGATTGCCGAAGAACTGATTCCAGAGGTGGCCGCGGCGAAGCTGGCCCGTTACTGCGATGCATTTTGTGACGACCAAGCATTGAGTGTTGACGAAGCGCATTGCGTGTTGACCGCAGCTATGCGTCACGGCCTGCGGCTGCGAGTGCACGCCGAGCAATTCCGAGAGAACACGGGAGCCGCGCTGGCGGCAGAACTGGGCGCGGCAACCGCCGATCATCTGGAGGCCGCAACGGGAGAAACGCTAGGACTGCTGCGCAAAGCCGGTGTGCAGCCAGTGCTATTGCCAGGATCCGTCTTCGCGTTGGGGCACGAACGTTATCCGCAGGCACGGAAGATGATCGAAACGGGTCTTGCGATCGTGCTGGCCACCGACTTCAATCCAGGCTCATCCCCGGTGGCGTCGATACCGTTTATTCTTTCGCTGTCGTGCCTGAAAATGCGCCTTACTCCCGCTGAGGCGCTAATATCCGCAACCCTCAACGCGGCCTATAGCCTTGGGATGGGAGACCGTGTTGGGTCACTGGAAGCAGGCAAGGAAGCCGATTTTTTGATTCATGAGTTTTCCGATTACCGCGAACTTGCGTACTTCATTGCCGCACCTTTGAGGCCGCGCGTTTTTATCGCTGGTACGGAAGTAACTCGGTAAATAATGAAGAGGAAAGGCACTATCAAAGCAGGCCCAGGAAGTTATCCTTGCGCAGTTGTGCGCCGGGAAAAACAAACTCAGGCTTCGTAACTCCCAGCGATCCAGTTATCACTTCGGCCAAGATTTGTCGAAAGTCGATGGTTACTGCCAAGTCGCGGCTCTCGTTCAGTTGTTCCCTGGCCAACCCCGGCCATCTGCCATAAACCTTGCCGCCTTTCACGCCGCCGCCCAGCACAAACATGACATTCGCATGGCCATGATCGGTGCCGCCGGTGCCGTTCTGCTCGGCGGTGCGTCCAAACTCGCTCATCGTCACCAGCGTGACCTTCTCCGCATCGTCGCCCATATCGCGCCAGAAGGCAGAGATACCCTCGGCGAGATCCTTGAGCCGGTTGGCAAGGTCGCCATTCACACTGCCTTGATTGTGATGCGTGTCCCACCCGCCGATGTCGGTGAATGCGGTCTCGACGCCCAGATCGGCCTTCATCAACTCGGCAATCTGCTTCATGCCATTGCCGAAGGGAGTGGCCGGATAGACCGCTCCCACGGCGGGAGCGTAGTGTGCGGGATCGGTCGAGCGCAGCATCTTCACAGCTTCAAAAGTTGACTCGCCGGTGGTGTGCAACAAGGCGTCGCTCGACTCGTCATAGATCGACTGAAACGCATTGCCGGCCGCCGCCTGAGCGGGACCGCGTCCGCCAACGTTGAAGTCCCTCACATCGCCGATCGCGGTGGCCTCAATCTTGCCCGCCAATGTGCGCGGAAGCTGCGATCCCAGCGCAATGGCACGGAATGCCGTGTGCTCCATCCGGTGACGAGCGTCCGTGCACTGGTCCTCCGACTGCAGGGCGCGGTTGAGCCACCCATCCGCGGTGCCCTTGTTGCCCGGTGTGCCAGACTCCATGTAGTCCTGCGCGTCGAAGTGAGAGCGCGTCTTGTCGGGCGAGCCCGCTGCGGGCACTACCGCCAGATGACCCTGGCGGTAGAGCGGTTCAAAAGAGGCGAGCGACGGATGCAGCCCAAAGAAACCGTCCAGATCGAGCACCTGATTTTGCGGAATCGCGATGGTTGGCCGCATTACGTAGTAGTTCTTCTCCGCGTAGGGAACTACGATATTCAACCCGTCTGCCGCGCCGCGCTGAAAGATTACGACCAATTTCTTGCCTTGCGAGCTTGGAGTCGCGGATTCTGCACAGAGGGCTCGCGTCAGAAACGCCGGGACCACCGAGCTTCCAACCATTGCCAGTGTGCCGTCGCGCAGAAAGATTCGCCGTGTAATGCTCATGTTGTCCTCGTTTCAGTCTTCGCGCGTTAGCCAACTCTTCCGATCCAGTGCACCCGCTACCGTCTTTGAAACTCAGGAGAGCCCAGCAACAACCCTGCCAGCAGCGCATCCTGCTTGTCGCGTGCGCCTGGTGAAGTTGATGTGTTGGGAGATCCCGGCCTGCCACTGACAAGGGCGGCTGGTTGCGCCGGCGCGTCGGGAGTGATTGCATTGCCTGTTGGTATCCGGGCTTGACTCTCGACCTGCGCCAGCAGCGTCTTGCGCGTTTGATTGCTTACTTCGCCTTGAATCAGCCGCTTCTCCAGCCGCAGTTCATCGGCAGCGGCGTCGATCGGCGGTTGATCGGCGTTGACCTCCCGCGCCAGGTCGCCATCAAGTGCATCTGCCGGCCATTCAGTTTGAATTCCTGCCAGCTTGTTCGCGGCCAGATTCAGCGCAAAGTTCATGCGGTTAACCAGCGCGCCGGTATTCACCCAGGCCTTCGCGTCCATTGAATATCCGGTAGGCGGCACGCATCCATAGAGCGGCATTCCCATGCGATCGAGCGCATAAGACAACTGCATCAGGCTGCCCGTCTCCGCATCGCTTGCGCGCACCGCCGACACCACGTATTCAAGTGGCGTCTTGACCTTGACGCGGTAGACATCGCGCTGCCAAAATTCGGGCGAGTGAAACATCGTCCGAAGCACGGCTGCAATCTCTCCGTCGCTCGAAAGATAACTCTTCGCCATGCGATTCACAAGGCTCTGTGGCGGATGGTCGGCGACAAAGCGGATCGCCAGCTTGCGGCTCAGGAATTGCGCAGTTGCCGGCCGCGTCGCCAGCCGATGCAGCATCTCAAGGCCTTCATTGACCCCGCCGTCGCTGACTTTCACTCCGAGGAGCTTCTTTGTGCCCGGCTCATGCTTGCGCTCATCGAAGAGAAAGCCGCCGCCTCGAGCAGGCTGATCGACCGTCCAGCCGGTAAACACGCGCGCCATCTCTGTTACATCGTGCTGGATATAGCCGCCATCGACGCCCAGTGTGTGCAACTCCATCAGTTCGCGAGCATAGTTCTCGTTCAACCCGGATGGAGGCGCGGGCTTGTTTAGTTTTTGTGCGCGTTCCTTGGCCTTTTCGGCAACGATTGAGTCAGGCCCCATGCTGCTTGCGTTGTCAAGGTAGAGCAGCATGGCCGGACTCTCTGCCGTAGCCACGAGCAGATCTTCAAACTTTCCCAGTGCACGCGGGCGGATCACGTCTCGCTCGAAGCTTACCAATTCGTACGGCGTCTCCTCGTTCTTGCGCAGAAAGACGTTGAAGTGGTTAAGCCAGAAGTCCGTCATGACCTCCTGCAACTGCGCCGGGCTGTAGACATCCCGAGTCAGCCGTTGCTCCTTCATTTCATCCACTACGGTCTTGCCGGGACTCTCGAGGTCGGCCACAACCTCGCGCTCTCCCGCGGTCATTTTGTCGACCAGTTGCGCACGTTGCGGTCCCTTGAGGTTCTGCCGAAGGCTTTCGAGCTGCTGCGGAGGCATGACCAATAGTCGCGTCACGCGTTGTTTTGGTGGAAGCGCCAGGATCGCCATCACCTCCGCATCCAAGGGCGACGGCTGTGTGTTGGCCGATTCGCCGATCTTTGGCTTGGCGACAGCGGGAGGAACCATCATGCCGCTCGTTGCTGTCGCCGCATCGGGCAAAGTTTCTGAGGCCATCTGGGCCTTCGGCGCTTCCATCGCAGCAGCCCCCATCTCCTGTTTCATCTCTGCGCTCATCTCTGGAGAAGCAGGCGAGGCTGATGCCGCGGGCGTTGGGTCTTTGGCCGATGCCGGGGCTAAAGCAACCCCTGGCTTCTTCTCAGCGCTTCTCGCTTCGCGCTCTTCATAGAAGGCGATTTGATCGTCGTAGATTGTTCGCAGAATGGGTGTGCTCGGCACCTGGAATTTGCCGTTCGCCGCCTGCCGTATGATTGGCCCGCTGGGGAAAGCCATCAGCAACTGCTGCGTTGAAAGCCGCATCGCCGGGAACTCGTTGAGCCGCCGATCGAGGTCGGAAAAATCCATTGTGGCCGGGTGCAGTTGCAGTTCAAACCATCGGTCCAGGCCGATCTCGCGCACCCTCTCCAGATCCCCTGGGCGCGGACCTAAGGTGAATCTGCTCAGGGCATGAAGGATGCGCTCATTTTCGTCGAGGGCTCGCGCGGCGGGGTGCTGTCCATGAGTCGTGTGCGCAGTGGGTGCAGTTGGCGACTGGCACGGCGACGGCAGAGCAGCCAACGTCAAGCACAGCGAAGATCCCAGTAAGGTGCGCAGGCGCTGCATAGACGCTCCCATGAGTTAATGAAATCATTCACTTGCCGGCGCGCCAAACCGCCTCTCAGGACAATTCTACCCATCTGTTGTTAGAAAACCCAACCCGGCTGGAAAGTTGCGCTTTGTTTCCCGATCAGACGAATCGAATCCGATGATTGCCGCATCCAAAAGGGGGCACGTTTGCAGACCGGAAACGAACCGGAAAGAATGAAGATGTCCGCTGGGGGCGTGTTGAACCAATCCTAAGCAGTTCGACTTTGTACATAATAGGAGTTACAGAATAAAGGAATGATTGGTCTTGTGCGTGCCCCGGCGATCCGCTTATAGCGCGCACATTCAGCTCTGAGTCCGGGTGGAGTACACCATGCGGCGCGCTGTTTGCCTGGGTCTGATTCTGCTTTTCTGGCTGGGACCGCTTGCGGAGATCCTTCCAGCCAACGCAGAGTCGCGCTTGCCAATGTGCTGTCGCCGACAGGGTGCGCATCATTGCTCGATGTCGTCGAGTTCGATGGCCTCGATGGAAAGCCAATCATCGTCCGGTTCCGCGCCAGCACTGTCTGTTCCTTCGCATTGCTCCAACTACCCCGGTTGGATCTTCCAGTCGACCGGGCCAATTAAGGCTTTGGTGGCATCTCTGGCCAGTCTTCCTGTTCTGCTCGCCAAGCCCCACTCGCCCGCAGCCATCCGCGCCGAAGCCCGCCTCAGCGAACTCCGCACCCGCGCCAATCGCGGACCTCCAGCCTTTGACATCGGTTGAGAAATGCGCTGAAAGCCTGAAAAGTCGATCTAGCGGACCGGCATTCCCTCAGGCACTAAAGCCCATGCCGGATTTGCCGCGCTTATGGCGCGACTAAAGTCGTGCTCTTTCAAAACGCCGATTTAATCAAAGACTCCTCAGGCCCATTTTCAGCGTGTGCCCTCAACGGCCCAAGCTCAGTCCGTGCGGCGCTTCCCCGCGCCGTTGAAAATGCTTACGTTCGTTCTGGAGAATCTTCGGAGGTCAGTCCCATGAGGAACTTGTCTTGTCTCGCCCTGGCAGTCCTGCTTGCCGCTTCCCTGCCCGCGCTTGCCACCGTTTTCGCTACCGTTCACGGAGTGGTTCACGATCCCCAGCATCGACCCATTGCCAACGCCAGGGTCACGCTTCAGGCCGCCGATTCCGACTTTGGCCTGAGCGCCACGACGGACTCTGAAGGAAGCTTCGAGTTGCCGCAAACGCCCATAGGCGTCTATCGGATGAAAACAGAGGCTACCGGCTTCGCGACCCTTACCCAGACGCTGACCATTGCCTCGGGCACCAACCCGGTGGCGCACATTGCGCTGCCGGTCGCGGCGGCAACTGAATCCGTCGTCGTCGAGGGTTCGCCCGACTCCGGGCTGGCGGTCGATTCGGTGACACCGGCAACGCTCATTACGCGCTCCATGATCGACGAAACCCCCGGCGCCAGCCGGACGATCGGAATGGAGATGATTACCGACTACGTTCCCGGCGCCTACATGACCCATGACATGCTCCACATGCGAGGCGGTCACCAGACGGGCTGGCTTATTGATGGGATTCAAATTCCCAACACCAAGATCGCCTCCAACGTCGGTCCGCAGATCGATCCCAAAGACATCGACCAGGTGGAGACCCAGCGTGGCAGTTATGGAGCCGACGTCGGCGACCGGACCTATGGAGTCTTCGATGTGCTGCCGCGCAACGGCTTCGAGCGCAACCGCGAAGGCGATCTGCTGGTTACGGCCGGCAACCTCTTTGCCGGCGAAGCGCAGCTCTCACTTGGCAACCACACGGAAAAGAATGCCTGGTACACGAGCCTGACCGGCTCACGCTCAAACTACGGCCTGGCCACGCCGGTCGCAGCAATCTATCACGACGCAACGAACTCTCAGAGCGGATTTGTCTCCTTAATTCGCAATCAGACTTCGAAGGACCAATTGCGGCTGGACGCACAGTACCGACAGGACTACTTCGACATTCCTTACGACCCTAATCCCAACGACTATGAGCAGGAGACCCCGCCGGGAGGAAATCCGTACTATGTTTCGGTCGGATTGCGAGACGCCCAGGCCGAGCGCGACTCCTTTGCGATTGCCAACTGGGTGCATACGCTCTCGCCCACGGCGCTGTTTACCGTTGCGCCCTTCTATCACTTCAATCAGGCTAGATACGATTCGCTCCCAACCGACCAACCCGCCGCCACCACCTGGCATCAGAGCTCAAACTATGTTGGCGGCCAAGCCGACGGACACCTCGATGCCGGCCCCAACAGCTTCTCCGCTGGTGCATACACTTTCTACCAGGTGGAGGACGACCTGTTCGGAGTGATTGACAATGCAACATCTCCAAGTACCATCTACCCCAATGACTCCAAAAGCGCAGCAGCTGCGCTTTACGAGTTCTACCTCTCCGACCATCTCCGTCTGGGCCGCTTCATCACCCTGCTCGGCGGAGAGAGGTTTTCCATCTATCGAGCCGGGATCGACGAATCCGCCATCTATCCACGCATTGGCGCAACGGTGGAGATCCCCCGCCTGCACTGGGTTTTGCGCGGCTTCTATGGGCATTTCTTCCAGCCTGCGCCTCTCGTAACTGTGTCCACTTCTGTTCTGGATTACGCCAGCAGCCTGGGCTCGGGCGAGAATACCTTTACGCCACTGCCGTCCGAGCGGGATGAAGAGCATCAGTTCGGCATACAGATTCCTTTGAAGGGCTGGCTGCTCGACGTGGCCAACGTCAAGAACCGCGTGAACAACTTCCTCGATCACTCGAATCTCGGCGAGTCCAATATGTATTTTCCGATCGCCGTCGATGGAGCGCTGGTGAGGGCCTGGGAGATGACGCTGCGTTCACCCCAGTTGGCGCGCCTCGGGCAGTTCCATCTGACTTATTCAAATCAGATCGCCGAACAGCGCGGCCCCATCATTGGAGGCTTTACCTGTTCCATCGAGGGCGATCCGGCGTGCTTTCCGGCTGATTTCAATTACACTCCGGTCGATCATGACCAGCGGGAGACGCTCAACACGGGCTTCGTGACCAGTCTTCCGCTGCACACATGGTTTGCCTCCAATGTCTATTACGGTTCCGGTTTTTCAAATGGTTTGGCCGGCTCCGGTCAAGGACCCTACCAGGGTCCGTATCTGCCGGTGCATACGACCTTCGACGTATCGGCGGGACACGCGCTGGGTGAGCGTTGGAAGCTGTCCGCCAGCGTGATCAATGTCACCAATCATCGCGTGCTGCAAGATAACTCGATCACCATCGGCGGATTCCACTACAACGATCCCAGAATGTTCTCTGCCGAGCTGCGTTATCGCTTCCACTTTTGAGGGCTGAACTTCTGAAGCCGAAGCCGCTGCTCTTCGTTGCGTCCACGTGAGTTGAAAGCTTGGTTCCTGCCGTGACATGCCTACCCAATCCGGGTTACGCTGTAAAGGATTAGTATTTGGAGCGTAGAAGGAGTTCCTCGACCATCATGCCATTCCAAACCACCTCGAAGATCTGGCACAACGGCAACCTCATTCCATGGGAGCAGGCCAACATTCACGTCATGAGCCACGTGATCCACTACGGTTCCAGCGTATTTGAAGGCCTTCGCTGCTATGGACAGCCGCAGGGCTCGGCCGTCTTCCGCCTGCCGGAGCATATGCAGCGGCTGCTGGACTCGGCCAAGATCTACCGCATGGAGTTGCCGTTCACCCTTGAGGAGCTCTGCGCTGGGGTCGTGGACGTCATCGAGGCCAATGGCGTTGCTCCCTGCTATATTCGGCCTATCGCGCTGCGTGGTTACGGCGAGATCGGCGTCAGCCCCAAGGGTTCGCCCATCGAGGTCTACATCGTCAACTTCCCCTGGGGCAAGTACATCGCCGGCCACGGCGGCGCGGACGTCTGCATATCGAGTTGGAATCGCCTGGCTCCCAACACCATGCCTTCCCTGGCCAAGGCGGGGGGCAATTATCTCAACTCGCAACTCATCCACATGGAGGCCGAGGTCAACGGCTACGCCGAGGGCATCGGGCTCGACGTAAATGGCCTGGTCAGCGAAGGCTCCGGCGAAAACATCTTCGTCGTTCGCAACGGTGTCCTCTTCACCCCTCTGCTGGCCAACTCGGCCCTCTCCGGTATCACGCGCGACAGCGTGCTCACCATAGCCCGCCACCTGGGGCTGACAGTCACCGAGCAGCCCATCCCCCGTGAGCTGCTTTACATCGCCGACGAGGTCTTTTTCACCGGCACGGCCGCCGAAGTGCAGCCAATCCGCTCCATTGACCGCATCCTTGTCGCCGACGGCAAACCCGGCGAGATTACCAGAAAGATCGCCGACGAGTTCTTCGGGATTGCCAATGGGCTCAAGCCCGACCGCTTTGGTTGGCTGACCCCGGTCAAGGTCAACACGAGCGAGCCGGTGGGCGCCTGACACTTTTAATCCATACATCATGGGGACGGATCGGCAAGCTCGCCTTTCCGTCCCCATTGTTTTTCACTGCCTTCTCTGTTGCTTGACCTTCTGAATTGCCTCTTACTGGACAATGAGGGTGACCGTGACGGAACTCGTGACCTGATGCGTCTGAGGAGGAGGTGGGGTAGACTTTCCACCGCCGCAGCCGATGCAGACAGCCGCTCCGGCCGCCAGCAGAACCAGCCCGAAGCAGGCGGTAATCCAGACGCCCCGCGCAGCCAGCTTTCTCCTCAAAAAGACCAGCGGAAGCAGGAGAAGCGGCAGCAGAATCCAACTGGAGGCCGCGCCGGAGACGGTTTCCGTAAAGACTATCGTCACCTGATAGGTTCCTGCTGGGGTGGCCGAAGTGGTGGTAATCGTCAAAGTGCTGCCAGAATAGCTGCAACTGGCTCCCGCCGGAAGATTCAGGCAGGTTACGGTCGCGCTCGTGACGCCGGAAGGCAGGGTCACCGGGTAGCTGGCTGTCGCGCCGGCCGTCACCGTCTCCGTCGTTGAGGAGAATGTCGGCCCGGTGGTCGATCCGGAGGCCGAATCCACCTCGAATTGGAAGGCGTTGGAGGTTCCTCCGCCCGGAGCCGGCGTGACCACCGTGACAGCGACGGCGACTCCCCCGGTGGCTAGATCGGTTGCCGGAACCTGCGCCGTCAGTTGCGTCGCGCTGACGTAGGTCGTGGTTAAAGCGGAAGTTCCCCAATCTACCGTCGAACTTGCGACAAATCCCGATCCGGTGACGGTCAGCGTGAAGGTCGCTCCGCCCGCATTGGCAAATGCCGGCGAGATGCCGCCGACGACCGGCGTGGGATTCGATGAAACGCCGGCGTTCACCACCTGCGGCAAGGCGCTCGACGTGCTGCCGGTGAAGTTCCCGTCGCCGGCGTAGGCCGCGATCACTTGGTCGGTGCCTGCCGGCAGTGCAGTAGTCGCCAAGCTTGCCGCGCCGCCGCTCAGAGTTGCGCTCCCCAGGCTTGTGCCCGAGCCGTAGCTGAATGTCACCGAGCCGCTCGCGACGCCGCCATACTGCCCACTCACGTTTGCCGTCAGAGTCACGGATTGCCCGGCCGTGGAAGGATTGGCCGACGATGTCAAGGTCGTCGTTGAGCTGGCTTTGTTGACCACCTGGCTGGCTGCCGCCGAGGTGCTGCCGGCCAAGTCCGAGTCCCCGCCATAGACAGCCGTAATCGAATCAGATCCCGTTGGCAGCATCGTCGTGGTGAGAGTGGCCACACCAGCGCTTAATGCGCCCGTTCCCAGCGTCGTTGAGCCACTCATGAAGGTTATGTTTTCGCCGTTGGGCGGCGTGCCGGCTGTGGAAGAGACTGTTGCACTCAGGGTCACAGGCTCCCAGTAGAGCGATGGATTCGGCGTTGGCGCGGGGGTGAGAGCCGTGGTTGTCGCGGTCAGCGCCGGGGTGTAGAGGAAACCGTGAAGCGTGGAGTTGCTGTCGGCGTAAACTCCCGCAATCGTCCCCGCCGCGTTGATGACTACGCCTTCAGTTCCCTGATATAAGCCAGTGCCTGCGCTTGGGTCGTCGAACGAGGTGATGTCTCCCGAGTCTACGGTGCGCATGAATCCGTGCACGGCACCGTTCGAGTCCACATACCCACCCGTAATGTCCCCCGCCGGCCCGATGCCTATTGCCTGGGTGTCGCAGATAAGCGAGGCCGTGCCCTTTGTGAAACACGGGATCGTGACTGCGCCGGAGGCGTTGATGGTGGTGATCGTACCGTTGGCCGTGCGTAGATAGGCGTGTTGCGCGCAACTCGCATCGTAGTAATTTCCCGCCACGTCACCGGCCGGGTCGATCCCCATCACAACGGTGCCGCCCAAGGCAGTTGTGGCGCAGGACCCCACGCTGGGAGGGTCAAAATTGGTGAACGTACCGCTGGCGGAGAGCACGAAACCGTGCGCAACCGCACTCGAATCCCTATACGATCCGGCAATTACCCCTGAATCATTGACGCTGGTGGCGAGCGTACCGTTGCTTGCGCTATTCCCGGGCCCGGACGATGCCGCATCCGGGTCGTCGATGTTGGTAATTGTTCCGTTGGCGGCGCGCATGAAGCCGTGTGTTGAGGAGACAGTCTTGGAACTCCCTGTGGAGAAGGTGCCCACGATTACGCCGGAGTCGTTGATGCCAAAGACTATCGTTCCACGCCCTTTGGTTGCGGTAGGCGCGCCCGGAGCATCGAAGGTGGTGATTGTGCCGTCGGCGGCACGCACGAAACCGTGATGTGCGTAGCCGCTGTCAACATACGTTCCCACGATGACCCCTGACGAATTGATGCGGACGGCGTCGGTTCCCTGACCATAGCCGGTGCCCGCACCTGTGACGTCAAAAGTGGTGATCGTGCCGCCGGCCGGAAGTACAAAGCCGTGCTCCGAACCATTCGAATCGAAATAGGTGCCAGCGACATCTCCCGCTGCATCGATGCCGACCACGATGGTTCCCTGGTCTGCGCCGGTGCCTGCGCCTGGGGCATCGATGGTGGTGAAAGTTGATGTGCCGCTTTCTCCGGCTGCCACAGCCGAAACAAAGCTCAACGATGTTACCGCGATGAGTCCCGCGGCAAGCGGGATCCGCAGATGCAGAATCTCTGAGATTGGGAGCATGAAGATCGACCTCACGGCCGGCACAGCCACACTTGGGGATACAAGACAGGCTTACGCCCGTGCCTCAGTTTTTGATTTTCTCTTTTGCTGAAACCCCGGTGAATATCACGGGGCTTGCATCTCAGCGATTGGCTTTTTGTTGGGGAATACCCACGGGAATTACTGCGAGACGATATTGCCACACAATTCAAGCCTGAGTCAAGATCAGAATTAGAGTGGGCTATTGTGAGTGAGGTTCGCGGCTGGAGGTCTCGAAGAGGGTACGCCCCGCTTCTCTCCCAGTTCGCAACCCGCCGTGCCCCGGTGCGGCCTTTGCGTCGGGCTAGTATGATGAGCTTGTGGTCATCACTGATCACTGTTCGCTGACCACTGACCCTGTCTACAAGGAAGATAGCCAAGCGTGAAACCCGAGATGAAAGTGTCGCTGGCAGGCCTGGAACTGGCCAACCCGGTCATCGCCGCCAGCGGCACCTTTGGCTATGGCATCGAGTTTGAGGAGATCGTCTCGCTGGAGGGGCTTGGCGGATTCGTCACCAAGGGCATCTCAATGGAGCCGATGGCCGGCCATCCAGCGCCGCGCATCGTGCAGACAGCGGCCGGAATGCTCAACGCCATTGGACTGCAGAACGTGGGAGTCGAGGAGTACATCAGCCGCAAACTGCCACCCCTCAGCCGCTATCCGCGTTGCAATGTCATCGTCAACGTCTTCGGCTACACGGTGGGCGAGTATATCGCGGTGATCGAGCGGCTCAACCAGGCTGCGGGCATCGCGGCCTACGAACTGAACGTCTCTTGTCCCAACGTCCATGCCGGCGGCATGGCCTTCGGCTCCGATGCCGGTTCGCTCGAATACCTGGTCAGGCGCGCCAGGGCCGCATCCAAAAGGCCACTCTTCGTCAAGCTCTCGCCCAACGTAACCTCGATTGCCCACATGGCCAAGATCGCAGCAGAGGCAGGTGCCGACGCGGTCAGTCTTACCAACACGTTCTTGGCCATGTCCATCGACCCGGAGACCCGCAAGCCGCGCCTCTCCAACATCACCGGCGGCCTATCCGGACCGGCCATCAAGCCTATCGCCCTGCGTATGGTCTATGAGACCGCAAAGACGGTCAATATCCCGATTCTTGGCATGGGCGGCATTGTTACTGCCGAGGATGCGGTCGAATTCCTGCTCGCCGGAGCCACCGCCATCCAGGTAGGCACGGCCAGCTACGCCGACCCCCGCGCCACCGAGCGCCTGGCCCGCGGCCTTGAATCCTGGTGCCGCAGCCACGGAGTGGAAAAAGTCTCCAGCCTCACCGGCGCGCTTGAGCTTCCGCGCGGCTGACAATCTCATGCGTTTTGACCACACTCTCCTGCTCCAGTCTCACCTCTGCCGCGGGGTCGTGGGACGGAAGATAGACGAGTGGGCGCTGGTCGGCGAGAGCTAGAATGCGATCCTGCGTCTCGAGTGCGACTGCGTCGTTCCGAGTCACTCCACCGACCTTGCGATCGACGAGGAGTTGCTGGGTGAAGCTTACGTCACCCGCCAGAAAGAAAGAAACATCTCCTAGAACCACAACTGAGACGTGGGATGACGTGTGTCCCGGTGTGGGAACAACCATCACATCGCCGCGGCGTGTGAGTGGCATACTCTGCCGAAATGATCCGAGAGGACGCTGCTCGAAGCGGATCGGTTCCGGCTGCCACCACCTGGGCCACCGGTGGGGCAGGTAGCCTTGCACCCTGCCGCCCAGCCCGCTTGCTTGTTTCAACTCCGTGCCGGAGACCCATACCTTGCTCCCCGTCAGGTGAATCAGGCCGCCGGCATGGTCAGTATGGAGATGCGTCAACACCACCTGACGAATATCTCTCGCGGCGATGCCAAGCGACCGGAGCTGCGGGCCAATCTCCTCCTCGGGATGCACTGAAAAGCGCGCCGCCAGGCGGTAAAAGGGGTGCCACTGGGGATGATAGCCGCGCTCATGGACGAGCGCTGTTTCTCCCGTATCGACAAGAATGAGCCCCTCTTCATGCTCGATCAACCAGGCGTAGATGGGAAGCCACTCCGACCAGTCGTCATCAAAGAGCATATGTCCGATGCGGGCGACCCCCTTGCCACGCGCCTCCATTTGAGGGCGTCTTACCCGCACCAGCCCTGTGCGAATTGCGTAAACTTTGGCCAAATGCGCTCCTTCCGCATTTCCGGGTCGACGGAGTCAACTCATCTGTTAGCGATCGCTCACGCCTTAAACGACAAAGGAATCACGCCCTTACCGTTCTGGTCAGAAGCTCTTCCAATGCCGTTGCAACTGCGGGCGACGGTTTCGGCAGGCTTCCGAAATAGCAGACACGGGCATACTGTTGCAACGTGCCGATCCACGCGTTCGCCAAAAGCCCGATCTCGATCGAGCCTGTCACTGCTCCCTCCTTGCGTCCGGCTTCCAGCAGTTTGTGCACTTCGCCCAAAATCGATAGTCTGCGAACAGAGGCGGGCATTTTTGGCCAGAAGTGTCGCAGTGACTCCTGGACAAAGAGAACGCTGTCCATGTCCCGTTCCAGGGCCGTCATGAAAGCGTTGACCGCCGCATGCTGCCTGGCCGAAAAGATCTTCTCCGATTGCATTGCGCGCGAGAGCAGATAGAAGAGTTCAAGATAACAGCACTCAAAAAGATAGACCGCCAATGCTTCTTTGCTCGGGAAGTGCTTGAAGAGAGCGGGATTGCTGAATCCGGATTCTCTGGCGATGTCGCGGATGCTGGTCTCGCAGAGCCCGTCGCGCACGAACAAGTGCAGCGCAGTAACCAGGATCTTCCGTTTGGCCGGCGCATCTCCCTCTGAGACGTAGAAGGGGGTTTCTCTGATCTTTTCGGAAGTTCGACGAGTTCCCATGCCCGTAGGTTAGCACACGCTAACCATATATGCAAGAGCACACGATGTAACGAGTCGGACCTTCTACACTACGAGGCGGTACTGTCGCCCGGTCGCCTACTTGGCATGAGAGTTAAGCTTCTCGATCACCTGCTTCAGCGCCTCCAGCTTTTGTCCGGCTTCGCCCATCTTGCCCGCCGAAGTCAACCGCTGATAGTCCTCAAAGTCCTTGCTCGCCTCCTTGATCAGCGCATTCACGTCCTGCGCCGGAGCCGAAACAGCCGCGGTTGCTGTCGGCGCACTCGTCGCCGATAGCGCTGTTGGAGAGGTTGAAGACTCAGTTGCGTTCAGCGATGAGATGCCTCCGCCAAACAATGATGACAACGCCGCCTCGAAGGTTGGTCCGTAGGCTAGCTTGTCTTGCAGCGCCAGCACGACAAGCCGCAACTCAGGCATGGGGCTTCGGTCCGCCTGCAGATAGATCGGCTCCGCATAAAGCAACGCACGGCCGGACGGAATCACCAGAAGCGTTCCGCGCCGCACGTGCGAGCCCTGCTGATTCCATAAACTCAACTGGCCCGATAACTGCGCGTTCTGATCGATGCGCGCCTCAATCTGCAACGGCCCGTCCACCAGCCTCGTCTTGGGAAAGTCGTACACCACCGACGTTCCATAGTGTTCGCCGTCGCTGCGCGCGGCGATCCAGCCGATCAGGTTGTTTCGATTGGCCGGAGTAAACGGCAGAATCTCCACAAACTCGACGCCGCTCTCGCCCGGCAGCTTCATCAGCACGAAGTTCGGCTCCATTGCCTGTGTCTGCTGCGCGCCACCCTCGCCCATGCCGACTTCAGTTGCCACAGTCCATAAGTCTTCGCGGTTATAGAAGACCTCAGGATTGGTCATGTGATAGAGGCCATACACTTCGGCTTGTAACTTGAGCATTAACTCTGGGTAGCGCACGTGCTTGCGCAGCCCGGCCGGCATCTCCGACGCATCCTTGAAGAGGCTGGGAAAGATGCCGCGATACGCCGCCAGGATCGGGTCCTGATTGCCGAACACATAGAAGGTAGTTGTACCGTCGTAGGCATCGACCACCACCTTGACACTGTTGCGCATGTAGTTAACTGACTGGCCGGCCACCGTGTAATGCGTTGCGTAGGGGTAACTGTCAGACCGCGTAAATGCATCGAGAATCCATGAAAGCCGGCCGTCGTCGCCCAGGACGACGTACGGGTCATTGTCGAAGGTCAGAAACGGCGCGAGCGTCGCGGCACGATCGTGCACTCCGCGCCGCATCAGCAGACGGCTCTGGGAGTTCACATCGTCGCTGAATGGAAGTTTGGCCAGGTCGCCGCGGTCAAAGGCGATCAGCGCGCGGCGCAGAAACCCGCCTAACTCGACGCCGCCCGTGCCCTGGTAGGACGTGAGGTTGTTCGTATCGCCTTGCGGATAGTTGAACTCCTGCTGGCGTGTCTTCACGTACACATCGGTGTTGGTCATCTCACCGAAATAAATCTCTGGCCGAGTTACAGTGAGGCTTAGCGTCGTGCTCTGCACCGGCATGTTGCTCATCAGCAGCGTGGGCAGGCCCTCGGTCGTGAAACCATTCACCGGATTCATCGTGATGCCGTAACCGTGGGTGTAAATCAGCTTCTCATTGATCCAGTTGCGGCTACTCTCGGGGAGTTTATCCACGTTCAGTTCGCGTGCCGCGAGCATCACCTCGCGCATCGAACCGTCGATCTGGTAGCGATCGATGTCGACGTCGGGAAAGTCGTAGTAGGTCCGAATCTCTTGAATCTGCTGCAGCGTATCTTGCAGCGCATGCCAGTCCCACAGGCGAATATTTTGCAGGGTTGGCTGATTGTTGGCCGGGTCGGTCGCATCGACGGTCGTCTCGGCCGGAAACTCGCGCTGCACAAAGCGGTCCAGGCCGTAAGCCTGACGAGTCATTTCGATGTTATGAGCGATGTATGGCTGTTCGCGTACTAACTCATTTGGCTTGACCACGAAGCTCGATATATACCAGCCAATTATCGCCACCGCTCCATAACAGATCACCGCGGGAGCGACAGCCAAAGCCAGCCAGCGTCCGCGCGGCGCAAAGACACCACTTCCAGCGGCAATAAGGGCCCCCAGCAACAGCGCCACAGACACCGCAAGCAAGCCGGTCAGAGTTACATGAGCATCGGTGTATGTCACTCCGTCAAAGATTGTATGGTGCTCGAAGAGGCTTTCAAAGCGGCTGACATAAACCCGCCCCGCAACAACCAGCAAAAGAAACCCTACTGAGAGTGACAGCCCGCGCCACGGCAGCCCACTCATGCCGCGGCTTGCATTCAGTGCCCGCGCTCCGCCCGACACCAGCAGAAACACAACGGCAATCACGCAAGCAATCACGCTGAGCGTCAGCAGCCAGCCAAGGAGAAGTTGCCAGGCCGGTAGGGTGAAGAGATAGAAGTCGAGTGGCCTGCCGAAGATCGGATCTGATGTGCCCGCCGCGGCCCGTGGAGCGTACCACCACAGCGCCAGCGTCTGCCATTCCGCGGCCATCGTGGCGCCGGTGAGCAATGCGACGACCAGCGAGCCACCGATGGAAACGATGCGCAGCACGGGTTTGAGGGAGAGATTGATCGGCTGGCCGCCGATATAAATGGTGTGGTCGCTCGGCAAGTCGTCGTCGTGCGCGTGTTTAAGGGCGGAGAATATCCCAAACAAAACCAGAAATGTAACTAGAAAGAAGCCCGCGAAGATCCCCCATTCCATTTCCCGCGTCTTCCAGAAGACCTCCTCGTAACCGAGCGACTTGAACCAAAGCACGTCAACCCAGTACGAGATCGCGGTCCGCCCGAAGAGCAAAATAACGGCAACTACGGCAACGAGAAAGAACATTCTGCGGCGTCCGCGGCGCGGAGGCGGTGTCAACTTATTCCAATCGATCGTTTCGGGCAACTCTCTACCCCACTCTTTCCGTTTCTAACTGTTTGCATGTTTGACGCCTTGAGCGCCAGAATCGCGTCGACCGCTAAGGTTCACGGATCCAAGGACTTGGCGGCGACTCCAACTCCACTCTAATCCTCTTCACGCACGTCCGCGCGCAGCTTCTTCATACACTGCCGCGTACTCCCGCGCCGGCTGCTCCCAACTATAGTTGCGGGCCATGCCGTTGCGCATTAGTCTATCCCAACCGCCTTTGTCTCTGAAGGCAAGTAACGCACGCTCAATCGCCATCAGCAAGGCCCCTCCGGTCCGGCCCTTGAATTTGAAACCGGTCCCAGTTCCCTGCTCAGGATTCCACTCCTCGATGGTGTCGTCCAGCCCGCCTGTCGCACGGACCACGGGCACCGTGCCGTACTTGAGCGAGTAAATTTGATTGAGCCCGCAGGGCTCATAGAGAGAGGGCATGAGAAAGATGTCAGCCCCGGCCTCGATCTTGTGTGCCAGCGCCTCGTCGTAGCCAATCCGTACCGCAACATTCGCCTTGTTCCAGAAGGCCCAGTCACGGAAGAACTTCTCATGCGCCGGCTCGCCTGAGCCAAGCGCGACCACGGCAACGTCCATCTCCGACAGCTTGCCGGCGATCTCCTCCACCAGGTCGAAGCCCTTCTGAGCGACAAACCGCGAGACGATGCCAATCACCGGCGTCGTCTCTTCGACGCTGTCCAACCCGAGGGCCGCAAGCAGATCGGCACGGCACTCGCGCTTGCCGGCAAACTCCTCCGGCCCGTAGTGCGCCGTAAGGTGCGGGTCCGTCGCCGGGTCCCACTGGGAATAGTCCACGCCGTTCAGAATGCCGCGCAGCACATTCGCCCGCCGCCGCAGCACGTTGTCAAGCCCCTCGCCAAACTCCGGTGTCTGAATCTCTTCGGCGTATTTGCGACTCACCGTAGTCAGCATGTCGGAGTACACCAGCCCGCCCTTGAGAAAGTTGAAGCTGTCGAACTGCTCCACCTTGTCCAGTGTGAAGATCTCCCAGGGAAAGAGCAGCCGCTCGGTCGTCACTGGCGGAAACGCGCCCTGGTAGGCTGCGTTGTGAATCGTCAGCACCGTCGCGGCATGGCTGAACACCGGGTCTGAGCTATAGGTTGTCCGCAGGTAGACGGGAATCAGCGCCGCCTGCCAGTCATGCACATGGAAGACCTCGGGCACGCCCAACAGCTTGGTTGCCTCAAGCACCGCGCGGCAGTAGAGAGCGAAGCGTTCGGCGTTGTCGGGGTAATCCTTCCCGGCGCTCCCATAGAGCTCCGGGCGGTCAAACATCTCCGGGCAATCCACAAAATAGAACTGCACTCCGGCGCGCTTGCCCCCGTCCACAATGCCCACAAAGCGGTTGTAGTACTCAAATGGAATGGTGATTGACCGCGCAGCGTACTTCAACTCGTCTTCGATGTGCCGCCGCACCCGCGCATAGAGCGGCAAGTAAACTGTCACCTCGTGGCCCAGCTTCGCCAACTCGGGCGGCAACGCTCCCACCACGTCCGCCAACCCCCCGGTCTTGGCAAACGGAACGCACTCCGAAGCGGCAAAGACGATATGCATGATGGCTTCCCCCGGCCGGCGAAAGAGAATCACCCCGCATCGTCCCCTTCGCCGGTCAAAGAGAAAGTCTACTATGCTCACGTGCAAGAAGGCCGAGTGAAATGGGGTTAGCTTCGGCTCGTCTTCCAAGTCGCCGCAAACCGTGGTCAAAACTCGATCCAGATGTGCGTGGCTTATTGAACTGAATTCCGCTTCAAATAACTGATCAGGTCATGGCGTTGCTGAGGGTTGGAAACCAGAAAATCCATCTCATTGCCCGAAATCAATGTGTCCGGGTCGGTGAGCCACTTTTCGAGAGTGGCCTCATCCCAAACAATCTTGGCCCTTTTCAATGCCACAGAGTAGGCAAAGTCCGCGACCGTGCCGGAGGTGCGTCCGTAGACCCCTTGCAACCTTGGCCCCTCGCGGTTCTGGGTGAGCGTATGGCACCCGGTGCAACGCTTCTCAAAGAGCTGTCTGCCCCGCGCGGGGTCGCCTTCGCCGGGAGGCACTTCACTTGCTTGTGTCGGTTGGGATCCTTGCGCCCAGAGTTTGAGCACTTCCGAATTGCCGTCCGCAATCCGCGCATTCCAGTGAATCATGCGATACTGCACCGGCGGCATATCATGTGTTTCCGTTTCCCGCGCGATCTTTGCGGCGAAGGTCTGCTGCTGATCCGGTGAGTAGCTTTCCCACAGGGAGAGATTCATGACTTTCCGGGCTCCCACGATGTCGCGTTCCATCAGCCACGACACCGGCGCAAAGTGGCCATAGAGGGGCGCGCGGGTCTGGTTGGAGTGGCAGTCGGCGCACTTCTCAACCAGGATCGCGCGCACCTCGTCCGGCATCTGGGAGCGATTCAGGATTGGCCTTTCAGCACCCTTTGCCCCATACAAGCCCGCGTCTCCAAAGGGGTGAACGCGGGCCAGTGCGAGCGAAGCTCCCACTGCAATCAGACCGGCAACTGCGCTCCATTTGATTGTGACTCGACTCACGACATCTCCTCCAAAGGTGAATCAACGATCGCCAGATGGCTGTGCCTGCCGATATACCGAACCTCAGCGATGCCGAGTACGTCCTTCAACTTGCCCGCCGGAACCACCATCGGACCTGCGTGCGGGGCCGTGCCCGGAGCAGGCTGGGGGAACGCGGTAGACATCGCAGTGTGGAAGGCCATGTTGCCCTCGACCTTTTGCACCACCTGGTGAATATGCCCGTTCAGCACCGTTACCGAGCCGAAGCGCTTGAGATAGGTAAGCGCCTCGGCTGCGTCCGGAGTGCCCCAGCCCCACTCCGGATAAACCATCCACAGCGGAATATGGGCGAAGATCACAATTGGCGTCGAAGCCGGAAGCGGAGCCAGATCCGCTTTGAGCCAGAGCAGTTGATCGGCGCCGAGCAAGCCCATCGCATCCACCTGCTGGCAGTTATTGAGCCCGATGAAGTGCACGCCTTTGTGGCTGAAGCTGTACCAGCCAGTTCCCATAGTTCCTTTGCCGAACCGCTCCCGGTACATTGCGCCGTCGTCGGTTGCGATATCGTGTTCGCCGGGAACATAAAAAGTCTCGCCGGCTTTCACTGCCTTGATGAGCTGCTGTGCCGTGTCAAACTCAGCCGCCTTGGATGAGTGAGTAATATCGCCGGTGTGAAGCAGGAGATCGGGTGTGACCGGCAGCTGATTGATCTTGTCCAGCGCCAGTTTCAGAGTCCCAGTCACATCCTGGTTTGCGGCTTTGTTGAAGCCGATGTGGCTATCGCTGATCTGGACGAAGCTGAAGCCGGAGCCGCCGTGAGCGCTGGCAGCGCCCGCACCGTTGCCCGTTGCCGCGAACAGCTTCGATGTCGGCACGCCGCCAGCCATCGTCCAGAGCAGGCCCGTGCCTGCCCAGGCCATGCAGCTCAGAAAGTTTCGCCGGTCGATTCCATCGTTGGCTACCGGGGATTGAGATTCTGCGTTTTCCGCTTCGCCTGACCGAAGCTGCGGTTGCGCCGGGACTGCGCGAGTTGCATACTTCATGGGGAACCCTCCACTGATGCAAACAAGAGTCCACGCGATTTATTCCCGGTAGATGAGAATAATTTCGTGCTATTTCAGTTCTCATCTTTGGAAAGAAGATGAATTAGCATGAGACGATGCGGATCTGGAAGAAAACAGCTCGCGCAACCGGCCCGCAAACCTCAGCGTTTGAGTGCCAGGCATTGCCGCTGCTTCCCTCGCTCTATAACATCGCCTTCTGGCTCTCACGGAACGCAAGCGATGCGGAGGATCTCGTGCAGGAGACATTCCTGAAGGCGCTTCGCGGATTCCCGTCCTTCGAGCCAGGCAGTAACTTCAAGGCATGGATCTTCAGGATTCTTCGCAACACCTACCTCACCTCCCGAACCGGGCTAGAAGCAAGGCGAACTGTTGCCTTCGAAGATGAGTTGAATGAGAGCAGAGAGTCGGGGCCGGCGCAGATTCCCGAGGCAGCTATTGACCGCCAGACTCCGGAAACGAACCTGCTCCAAATGGCCGACCGCGCCGCACTCCAGGCCGCCATGGAAACGCTGCCTCCGCCGCTGCTGGAGGTCATTCTGCTCTGTGACGTGGAAGAGATGAAGTACAGGGAGATTGCCGACACCCTTGAGATTCCCATTGGAACGGTTATGTCCCGTATTGCGCGGGCGCGCACAGCTCTTCGCGCGGCACTTGAAGCAAACCACAGATCGTCCAGGGAGATTCGCGCATGAACAATCATCTCTCTCACGCCATCCTGAACGCTCTTGCGGACGGCGAGCTCTCTGCGGAACAACTGGCCGGCGCCAACGAACATCTTGCTGAATGCCCGTCCTGCACCTCAAAGGCCCTCTCTCAAAGCCTTCTCAAATCCGCGACGGCAAAGGCGGGACGGCGGTACGCGCCACCGACCCAATTTCAGGAGCACCTCGTGCGTTTGGCATCCGAGGCAGATTCAGTGGGTCAAGGGCCAGGAATGCGGTCCGCGCCACTCTCCCCTTCTCGGTCACACTGGGGATTTGAATCGCTGGGTTGGGCCACAGCCGCTTTGATCCTTCTCTTCACCGTGAGCATGATGTTTGTCGAGCGCGCCGCCGATAGGGCCAAGGTTGCATCAACGGAAGATGCCGCGCTGGTTACCGAGGTCTTTGACCAGCACGTCGCAACGCTCGCCGGCAACATGCCATTACAGGTCGTTTCCACGGATCGCCACACGGTCAAGCCGTGGTTCCAGGGCAGGATTCCTTTCAGCTTCAATTTGCCCCAGGGCTTGCCGAGTGACACGACACTCGATGGGGCTAACCTGACCTATCTGCGCAATCAGCCCGTCGCCCAGTTGCTCTATAGCATCGGCAAACATCGCGTCTCTGTCTTTCTCCGACAGAGATCAGGCGCGACGGATGTCAATGCGCTGTTGACAGAGCGCTCAGGGTTCCATGTGGTGAGTTTTAGCACGATTGATCTCGATGCGATCGCCGTCAGCGATGTAGATCCAGTTCGCCTCTCCGAATTGGTCAGTTCCATCAAGCACGCACAAGCAGGAGAACAGCAGCAGCCGGGAAGAGTTGGTCCTTAATCGAGCCTTAGAGCCCGTTAGAAGCTAACCTTCCGCTCAGGAAACCAGGTGAGCTGGATGGTTGTGGTTGTTACTGTCTGCTGGCCGGGAAGATAGATGGGGGCCTTCCAGTGTTCCAGGGCGAAGTTGCCGTTCACCTCAAAGTCCTTGCCGATGCGCTTGACCACCTGGAAATTAATGTCGTTGAGCGTTGTGCCGCCGGGCGCCAGGCACGGGGCACTTATCGGGCAACCGTGGCTCCCGGCAGGGATGGTCTGGGTCGTAGAGCCGGGGATGAAGTAGCCGGTCGCCTTTTGATTGCGCAGGCCCACCTGAAGCCACTCGTTGCCGCTCAGGTGATAGGTAAGCCAGGCCTGTCCACCCTTGTCCTCGCGGCCGATCCAATCGCCGAAGAGCTGGCCCTGGTTGGTATAGCCCTGCTTCTGGATGCCCTCCCAGTACATGAAATGGCCGTAGAGGCTTGGATAGGCGGGCTGGGCAGGATGGTCTGACGCGGACGGATCTGTCGAGGCGGCTTCGGCCCGCAGGTCCAGCCTGGGAACTCCGGGCACATGGGAAAGGTAGAGGCCGGGCCGGTAAGCAGCGCGACGGGGAGCATCGGCAGGAGAGACGTCGTCGTGCACCTCGGAGTCGGTGTAGAGGGTCAGCCATTTGCGAACGAAAGGCAGCCGGTAAGAGAAATCGAAAGCGCCGAAACGGGCGCCCGGATCCTCGCGGCCTTCTTTGGTGGCGCCGCCGGGGGATGAGAAGCTGAGAAAGCTCTTCAAGAAGGTGTGAATCGTAATCGGTCCGTGGCCCTGGCCGCCCCAGATCGCAGTGCGCTCGAAGCCGAATTCCAGATTCTCGGTGGGCCGGAAGCTGATTTTTTCAAGGTGAACCCAGGGGTCGCCGGGATTGATCACGTTCACCAGATTTGGATTGGCGCCGCCGGGATTCGCCGGGTTCGGCATATAGTTGTGCCCTCTGAGCGCACCGACCAGAAACTCATAGCGAAAGGGTCCGGTGAGCCGGGAGAGCAGCGGCACATGCAGCGGCTCGATGCGGTTGATGCGGAAGGAGTAGATGTTCTCTGCGTTGTTGGAGTAGGCCATGCCGCCTCCAAGACCGGGCCCAAGCCAGTCGTCCTGCTTGCCGAAGGAGATCTCATGGTTGAGGACATGCGCGGAGATGAAGGCCTCGATGAACCGCCCATCGGTAATGGTGGCAATCGGTCCCATCGGAATCGTGGTCTGTGGGAGGAAGTAGTTCGTAACGTGGGTGGTCGGGTTGGTGTACGTCGTGGCGTCCACGATGCTGAGCGCCTGCGCCAGTGCCTGAGAGTAGCCGGTGGCTGATGGCGCGGCCTCGAACTCGCCGCGCGCGTAGAGGACGAAGCGGCCGGCGGCAGCATAGCCGCTCGCGCCGGAGTAGTTATTGAATCCGTTTTCGTAGGGACGGCCGTAGTCATTGATAACGGTCGACCCGAGATGGTAGCTGTCGCGCAGCGGAGTGCCACTGATGCCGCGGGCGACCGTATAGACCGACTCAATCGTGGAGTGGCCCTTGCCCGCCAGGCAGGGTCCCTGGTTGTCTTTGTTCAGTTCGTGCATCAGCGCTTCGTAGATGCCCTGGCCCTCCTCGGTGGCCGGCCCGGCATCGGCATCTTCGATGCGGGCTCCAGCCTGCTCGATCATATTGCCGACGCTGGCGCGGGTCCACGGCCTCATGCCAA
Organism: Occallatibacter sp.; assembly: GCA_049522255.1. Taxonomy (GTDB): domain Bacteria; phylum Acidobacteriota; class Terriglobia; order Terriglobales; family Acidobacteriaceae; genus Telmatobacter. The sequence goes on along the minus strand of JBEKOA010000005.1, from coordinate 22,704 downwards.
GAAACACATCATCCACGAAGCCTAGCGAGTAGAGCCGCAGTAGGGCAGGATAGACCCAGCTATCGACCGGAATGTAAGGCGAGCCCAGCACGGCGGGTGCGCAGACAGGCGCGGGAACCTGCGCATTCGCGGTCTGGCCCTCGGTCAAGACAGAGAGCCCGGCCAACAACGTAACCCATTGAAAAACGGCTGCCAGGAACCTGCGTTTGGTCAGATGCATACCCCTAACTTTATCATTCGCTTGCGCGGGTCGGATGGACGAAGAGGCCCCGCCCGCTTTCAAATCCACAGCACAATTCGAACTAAGAATTCGACGACTATATCGCCGATTCGAGATCATCTGAAGACGGCGCATTCTCTGCGGCTTCGATGGCGAGGTTCAACTTCTGGCTGAAGGCGGCAACCGCATCGCACTCCGATTCCTTGCTGAACAGACCCTTGCGGCTGAGATACGCATCCATCTTCAGGATCGGGTCGATCTCCGCGTGATCGTCAAAGCGGTCTCTCTTGCAATCGATGAGAGTGGGACCGTTGCCTTTTCTTGCGTGGGTGATGGCCTCGGTGGCAACTCGATAAACGGCCACCACGTCACTGCCGTCCACAGTGATGGAAGGGAAGCCATAGGGCCAAGCGGCCTTCTCTTTAGCCCAGGTTTGCACGTCGAGTTTCTCCAGCCCGTCCGAATACCTCACAAAGAGCATCGGCAACTGTTTGGTATCTGCAAGACTGAGCGCCTGATTCCAGGACTCCGTCGAAGCCGCTTCGCAGTCGCGGAAGACAGCGACAATCTTGCTGTTCTTGTCCATCTTGTTGCTTTGGGCTGCGTCAGTGGCCGCAGTGAACTGGTGCCCTGATGTCTCCCACCCTCCACCGCCTGCAAGCAGCAATGAAATGGTCGGATCCGGCCGAAGGCACCTGATGAAGTTGACGAGGAGGTTGGTTTGCGAAGGGGCCAGCGTGTCCTCCGGCAGCAGGTCGATGGCCGCACCGACCAGGGCAGCCTCTCTTCCAATCGCGAAATCGTCCTTGACGGCCAGGCTGCGGCGCTTCATGAGAGCCTGCACCCGCTCTCCGATCATGCGGCACTTCACCATCGAGGTGTAGAGCTGGAGCAGCTTTTCGTTGGAGATGAGCGAGAAGCCTTGATCACCGGCCAACGCTTCCGTCGCGACGCCATTCTGCTCTTTCGTTCTAGTAGTCATCGTTGCTTTTTCCTCGGCTGCTGCGATTGTAAACGGGCAAGGCGCGGCAGAAAGGCGCTGAGAGGCAAGCTCATGGTTGCGCCAACTGTCTCATTTCCAGACAGTGCAAGATTTGATTTTTCAAACACTTGAAGATTCTCATCAAGGTTTTCAGGTCTCAGCCGAGAGATTGCTTATCCAGCCGGTGCAGAGCGCGACTTCCGCGCCCAATCCAGCAGCCGGCCTTCGGGAGCGATCTTCATGTCTTCATCTCCTATGGCGTTTGGGGTGTATCAGGCCCAGACCTCAACAAGCATACGCATGCGGCTTTGGGCTCAGATGCGGACATGGCTCCCGGTGCTGGCTTGCGCGATGGTCTTTGCTATCGAGTCCACGCCCTATTTTGGAGCGGATCGCACCAGCGCTCCTTTACAGAAGGCAGCCGAGACGATCTTTGGATACGGCGTTGGACTGCACTGGGAGTGGACCCACCATCTTATCCGCAAGACCGGACACTTCATGGGCTACGGCGTGTTTTGCCTGGTCTGTTTCCGCGGCTTTTGGATCGAGCTTCAGGGTGCAGCATCGAGGCTGTCGAGGGAGCTGCGAGCGCATGGGCTGGCGATTCTCGCCACATTCCTGATCGCCAGTGCGGATGAAGTTCACCAGAGCTTCCTGCCCAACCGGACCGGCCAGTTCAGCGACGTGCTGCTCGATACATGCGGCGGCGTTGCTCTTGGGCTGGTGCTCTTTCTGGCCATGCAAGCAGCCGAGGGGCGACGGCTGGCGCGAGAACGAGCAGGCTGCCGTCGCGAACCAGCCCATGCCGAAGCGGCCGCTTAGGTTGAGTAGTCCGCGTTAATGCTAACGTACTCGTGTGTCAGGTCGGTGGTCCAAAAAATGCAGGAGCCGGGACCCTGGTGAAGTTGGATGGAGATCGAGAACTCCCGTTGCGCGATGTAAGCGTGGGCGGCAACCTCGTCGAATTCAGCGGCGCGGCCGCCATCGCGACAGATGGCAAGGTCGCCGAATTTGATGTCGATCCGCTCCGGGTCGATCTCGGCGCCTGAGTAGCCGATGGCCGCCGCGAGCCGGCCCCAATTGGGGTCGCTGCCGGCCCAGGCGGTCTTGACCAGCGGCGAGTGGGCGATGGCTTTGGCAACTCGGAGCGCATCCGCGTCGGTGGCCGCTCCGTCAATGTGCAGCTCGATAACATGCGAGATGCCTTCGCCGTCCGCTACAATCTGCCGAGCCAGCGAGGTGCAGACCTGAGTCAACGCGGCGGCGAAGACAGCGTTGTCAGCTTCCACGGCAACTCCGCTGGCCCCCGAGGCCAGCAACAGCACAGTGTCATTGGTCGAGGTATCGCCATCGACCGAAATGCGGTTGAAACTTACTTCGATGGCCTGACGCAAGTAGCCGTCCAGCACCGCCGGCTCGACGGAGGCGTCAGTCAGGATATAGACCAGCATGGTGGCGTGCGGGACAAGTTGAGGGTGAATCATTCCCGCGCCTTTGCACAGGGCCGCGATTCTGACATCCTTTCCGTCGATCTTCAGCTTGGCGAAGGCGGTTTTTTCCACCGTATCGGTGGTCATGATAGCCTGGGCAACCTGTTGGAAATGGTCATAGCCGGCGCTCAGGCGAGAGGCCAGGCCGGGAAGGGACGCGATGATCTTTTCGGCCGGCAGCGGGACGCCGATTACGCCGGTAGATGAGGGAAAGACCTCTTCCGCCTTGCAATGAAAGAGTTGTGCCGCGGCCTCGCAAGTGGCCTGGGCCGCGTCCAGGCCGGCCTGGCCAGCTGCGCAGTTGGCGTTCCCGGCATTGATGGCGGCTACGCGCAACTTGCCCCCCGTTGCTCGCAGATGCTTTTTGCCGACAATCAGTGGAGCAGCTGTGACGCGGTTGGCGGTGAAGGCGGCGGCTGCGCTGGCTGGCGCATCGGCCACAATGAGGGCAAAGTCGGTACGGCCGCTTGCTTTGAGCCCCGCCTTGGCGGCGCCAAAACGAAAGCCTTTGGGTAGAACCAATTCAGATGTGCCGGAGGTTTCGGTCATGGGATTCAATCCATTTAATCTAACAGGTGGGAAGGGGCTTGATGACTGCGAACCGGAACGAAGAAGCGGAGATTGCTGGCGAAGCGCAGTTTCTTGATCTGCGCCATGTAAATGTGGCGCGCGGCGACCGGGTGGTGCTGCACGATGTGAACCTGACGATTCGCGACGGGGAGCACGTGGCGATCCTGGGGCCCAATGGCTGCGGAAAGTCCACGCTGATTCTGGCCATGACCTGCCAGATTTATCCCATCGTTCAGCCTGGCATGTCAGTGCGCATCTTTGGCCGCGAACGCTGGGACCTGACCCAGTTGCGCAAGCATTTTGGCGTGGTGGCAGCCGGGCTCGCCGGCGAGCTGCCGGGCGAACGGACCGCCGTTACCACGGGCCTGGATGCGGTGATCGCCGGATTCTTTTCAGCCTCCACGCTTTGGCCCAATCTTCATGTGACCGGTGAGATGCGCGAACGGGCGATCGAATCACTCGGCCGGATGGAGGCCCTGGATCTAGCTGAACGGCGCGTGGGCGAAATGTCGGCCGGGGAGAGGCGGCGCATACTCATTGCGCGTGCGCTGGTGCACCGGCCGCGACAACTGCTGCTCGACGAGCCTTCGAATGCGCTCGACCTGGCTGCACAGCGGGAGCTGCGCGAGACCTTGCGTAGGCTTGCTCGCGAAGGCACAGGCCTGGTGCTGGTGACGCACCATCTGGGCGACATACTGCCGGAGATCGAGCGCGTGATTTTGATGCGTGAAGGACGTATTGTGGGAGACGGGCCGCGGCAAGAGCTACTGACGGAAGCAAGGCTGAGCGAGCTCTTCAATGTGCCGGTGCGAATCGGCCGGGATGAAGAGTGGCTGCATAGCTGGTGAGGGCAGGAACAGAGCATGAACCACCGCCTTCGGGATACTGCAATTGAACTTCCTTATGCGGGAAGACCGGCGAAACGAAAGATTCGATTAGGGCAAAATCTTTTGTTGACGCGCGATGAATGTAGGGTTACATTAAGCGAACACGGGAAAGGAGGTTGATCCAACTGATGACAAGAGATTGTTCGAGTTGTTTCGTACGTGAGGTGACTGAGGACTAGGGCATCGCGCCTTGGACCCCATGTTCGCCCCAGCGGAGAGAACACTTGCCGCAGGGGACGCAACCACATTTTCACGGTGTGCTGTAACCATCAACGCGATGTGCAGGATGGCAAATCTTTCAATGGCGCGACGGAGTTCGTCGCCGAAGGAGCCCGGCTTGCCGGGTATCGCCACAATGCAATCGCAGCTTGGAAACAGATGTGAAAATGCTCGGGCACTCGCTTCAGCGCGATGGCCTTAGTCCAATACCCACAGTTCACCGCGACGGCCTGGGCATGGCGCCCAGGCCGCCGTCGCGTTAAAGGACAGCGATGAATCCCCGAAAGGCCAAAAGCAAAATCGAATGAAGAGGAAAATGAAACGGGCCGATAGAAATGTAAAGCGGCTCGGTCTTGCCGCTTTATATCCTTAAGGAGATGCATTGTGGATTTGAACATGGCAATCCAGAAGCACGCCGAGTGGAAATACAAACTCCTCACGGCCATGACGAAAGCTGAGCCGCTGGACGTGGCGACCATCTCGAAGGACAATTGCTGCGAAGTCGGAAAGTGGCTTCATGGCGAAGCGAAGACCCTGTATGGCCACCTTGGAAACTACGCGAAGTGTTTGTCGGCACACGCGGCCTTTCACGCGGAGGCCGGCAAAGTCGCTGCCATGATCAACTCCCAGAGGAAGGATGAAGCCGAACGGATGCTGGCCTCCGGAACCCCCTACCATGAGGCCTCCAAGAAAGTTGGCGTAGCCATCATCGAATTGAAAAATGCTATTGGCGGCTAAAGGAGCTGTGTCGGCGGTCTCGCCCCGCATGTGCGCTGTATCCAATCGATTGAATCACGAAGACTAGCTCTCCAGCCGCAGGGGTGTGCCGTCAGAGGCATGGCTGGGTTACACTCAGGCCAATGAGAGTTTTCGGCATCGATTGCGGTACGGAAATCACCGGGTATGGTGTCGTCGAGTCGGATGACCTGGGGCGGCAGCCGCGATTGGTCCTGAAGGCGATGGGGGCTATCCGGCTCGCCAAGACCAAAACGCTGCCAGTGCGGCTGGAACAGGTGTTTCGCGAGTTGGTGGACGAAATGCTCCGCTGGAAGCCGGATGCCGTGGCGATTGAAGAGGTTTTCTACTCGGTGAACGCAAAGTCGGCTCTTAAGCTGGGCCAGGTGCGGGGTGTGGCGCTGCTGGCCGCGGCCACGCAGGGGCTGCCGGTGGCCGAGTATGCTCCGCTCAAGATCAAATCGAGCGTGGTAGGCTACGGTTTGGCAAAGAAGGAACAAGTCCAATTCATGGTGGCGCGGCTGCTGGAGCTGACCGAAGTGCCGCAACCGGCCGATGCCGCCGATGCGCTGGCTGTGGCTATCTGCCACATTCACACCGAGCAAACACTTGCGTTACAGGGGGGTACGCGATGACGGTACGATGGCCTGCGCTGGCCATATCCGCGCTCCTTTTCGCCGCTTTTGCGATGCATTTTGAGGGCCAGGCCGGCCCGGTTGTCCAGGTGGATTATTCCAATCCTGGACTCACGCCGGCGCACTGGACGCTGATCCTTCGTCCGGACGGAAATGGGCACTTTCGCTCAGAGCGGGGCAACGTAACTCCGCAGGCCTCCGATTCTTCTCAATTGGACGCGCCCGAACAGGATCGTGACATTCATATGAGCGCGCAGTTTACAAGCCGCGTCTTTCAGGCAGCACACAATCACAGATGGTTCAATGTGGAGTGCGAAAGCCACTTCAAGATGGCTTTCCAGGGACTGAAGAAGCTGAGCTATACGGGCCCCGAAGGCCAAGGGTCCTGCGAGTTCAACTACTCCAAGGACAAAGACATTCAGGCCTTGGGCGATTCGATGGTGGCCGTAGCTGACACCATTCTTGAAGGCGCTCGATTGGAGTTGTTTTTGCATCATGACCGCCTGGGGCTGGACAAGGAGATGGAGTATCTGACAGAGGCCCAGGGGGACGGGCGGGTGCAGGAGATTTATGTCATCCGGGGCATTCTCACACAGCTCGCCGACGACCCAGGCGTAATGGAACGGGTGAGGAAACGAGCCAGGTTTCTGCTGGGGAGGATGGAAGAATAATTCCTTGCCGTCGGGCGCGACTTTTAGGCCCAGAACGGTGTCATAAGAATGTTGGAGGACCCCCGGAATCAGGACGGGCGGTCAGCGGTAGTGCGGTGGGAAGGCGGGAAATCATGAGTCGCAAAGGAGTGGCTGGGCTCCGGCTCAGAGCTTGGGCGCTGGCTCTGGCGGCGCTTGCTGTGGGAACAGTTCTGCCGGCGCCGGCCATGCGTGCTGACGACGGCGCACAGCGCGCGACGCGGCTGAGCTTCGTGGAAGGCCAGGTGCGGATCGCCCAGGGCAGCCAGTTGCTGGCCGATCCGGCGCTCCAAAACACGCCGCTCTTTGAAGGCACACAGGTGCTCACCTCAGAGGACGGGAGAGCCGAGCTTCAGCTTGACGATGGCAGCGTGATCCGCGTTTCACCCAACAGTTCGTTGACACTGTCGGTTCTGCGCTCCGGCAGCGCAGAGATCGATCTGGAAAGCGGTCTAGCCTACTTTGAACTTCACAGCGAAGGCGCGGCTGGCCAGATTCAAGTTCGCTTTGGCGACAGCGAGGTCACGGCCAGCGGTTTCACCGTGATGCGCGTCAATCTGGACAACCCTCCGGGCGAGCTTGCGGTCTTTTCCGGGAACGCACATCTGGAACGGGGCAACACGCTTCAACTCGATTTGCATGGCGGTGAGAGCGTTGCCCTGAATGGCGCCGACCCCAGCCAGAGCAATGTGGTTGAAATCATCGAGCCCGACTCATGGGATGCCTGGAACTCTGACCGCGATCAAGCGCTGATGTCCGCGGAGACGGCGAGGACCGGGGCGGCTAACAGCATGCCGGACAAAAACAACCCGGCGTGGAACGACCTGGACGCAAATGGCAACTGGTACGACGTGCCAAGCCAGGGCTTCGTTTGGTCGCCCTATGACGCCGCCAACCCTGGATGGGATCCCTACGGAAACGGGCACTGGATGTGGACGCCGAGCTTCGGTTACATCTGGATCTCCGGCGACCCCTGGGGCTACATGCCCTTTCAATGCGGAGCATGGAGTTTTTACAACGATTTTGGCTGGGGCTGGGCGCCGGGAATGTGTCAACCCTGGTGGGGCGGCAATGGCGGATGGCTCTACAACATCGGCTTTGCGCCGGGTGGCTATCGGCCCCCTAGACGGCCCATTGCCGGTCCGCCACGCCGGCCCATCCCCCTTCCGGTCAACGGCAGACTGCACGCTGTGGCCAATCCAGTTGTCGCCGTCAACCGGCGCCCACCCGGCGGAACAGTGAATTTGGCGGTGCGGAATCGAAGTGCGATCGCAACCATCAACGGGAATAGGGTACAGCCAATGCATCCAGTCGTCACACGTCCGCTCTATGATGGTTCAACTGGCGGGTATGTGAACTCTCCTTCACGATCCGCTTATTCGGGAGCGAGAACACAAGGCATGCAGAGTCCAGCTTCGGGCGATGTCTCTGGCACCGCCCATCCAACAAGTGCTCCACCCCGTGCTCCGGCTCCAGCAAGTGCTCCGGCTCCCGCAAGGCCTGCCGCCAGTCAGCATCCGCCGGTATACAACCGTCCCGCTCCGACTGCTCCGCCCGCTGCACCGCCGGCCAGCCGCGCAGCAAGTGAGAGTGGCGGAGGCTCACACGCTTCCGGTGGCAGCGCGCATCACTAAGATCACGCTGAAGTTTATCGAGGGGCTGCTTCGCCAAGCGAGGCGGCCCCTTTTGTTTCCAGGCAATGCCAGAGAGCGGCAAAACTCTCGATGGGCAAGGCCTCGGCGCGGGCCATAGGGTCGATTGCAGATTGCGAGAGCGACACGGCAATCGCCGCCGGCGAAACCCCAGCGGTGCGCAGGTTGTTTGCCAGCGTCTTTCGTTTCTGTGCAAAGCATTGGCGCACAAAACGCAGGAAGCCGGCCTCATCCACATTGAGTTCTTCGAACCGCGGAGCAAAGCGCCAGCGGAAGACCGTCGAGTGCACGTCGGGCGGCGGCGAAAAGGCCGCGGGCGGTAGTGTGAAAAGCCGCTGCGCCGGCCCATAAACCTGAACCGTAACCGAGAGCAGTCCGTAGTCGCGCGAGCCCGGCTGGGCGACAACGCGATCAGCCACTTCGCGTTGCACCATGAGCACAGCACGGTCGAGAGCGGTGTGGCTTGCTGCCAGCTTGAGCAGGATCTGCGAGGTGATGCCGTAAGGCAGATTTCCGACCACCAGCAGGCGTTGGCCGGCCGCCGCGGAGGCTGCGGCAAAGTCGAAGTTCAGTACATCCTGCTCAACGACCGTGACGTGCTCCGGCGGGAACTGGACGCGTAACTGAAGGGCGAGGTCGTGGTCCAACTCCACAGCAACGAGATGGGCTGCGCGAGCGGCCAACTCTGAGGTGATCGCGCCCCGGCCGGGACCGACCTCAACCACGGTGCGATCAGTGAGGTCGCCAATAGAGGCCGAGATGCGCTGTATGGCCTCGGAATCGACAAGAAAGTTCTGGCCGAGCTTGGGTTTAGCGGGCATGGTCTACATTCGATGGTAGACGACGGCGGTGTCAGGCTTGATCCGCGGCGATAACGGCGTGACGACGCGCTTTGATGTCTCTGATCGGCGGCAGGCCAAACAGGCGGCTGTACTCGCGGTTGAACTGGCTTGCGCTCTCATAGCCTACCTCGAAGGCGGCGCTGGCAGCGTCGAGGCCAGCGGTCAACATGCGTACGCGCGCAGCGTGCAGGCGCAGTCTCTTCTGGTATTGAAGCGGGCTCATCGCGGTCAACGAGCGGAAGTGATGATGCAGCGTCGATACACCCATCTGCGCGACCGACGCAAGTTGCTCAACGCGCAGAGGCTTGTCGTAATTTGCCCGGAGCCAGCCTACAGCCTTGGCTGTTCGATTGCTCTGTTCCCCCAGCGTGGCGATGGCGCGCAGATGCTTGCCCACCGGCCCTCGCAGTAGCCGATAGAGAATCTCCCGCTGCATCAGACTGTTGAGGAAGGGTATATCCCTGGGCGTCTCCAAGAGACCGAGCAGCCGCGAGCATGCGTCGAGCATCTTGGCAGAGGTCTTGCCGACTGCCATGCCACGAACTCCAAATGCGACCTCGGGCGCGAGAAACTCCTCTTGACTGAGGATCTCCCGGACGACGGGCATCTCGAGCTTGAGGACCATGGCCAGGAATGGCTCTTCTTTCGAGGCTTTGGTGATCTGGCCCACCACCGGCAGATCGATCGAGGTCAACAGAAATGCGGATCCATCGCAGATGTGCGTCGTGCCGCCGACGGTGATGCGCTTCTCTCCCTGCACGCAAACCACCAACTCGGGCTCGTATGCGGCAGAATAGCATTCTGTAAGCGCGCTCTTGCGCGAGAGGCGCAGGCCGGGAACGTCGGTTGTCATTGGACCATCGACATGAATGTGAGCAGAGATCCGGCGCACCAGATCTGCTCGCAGATCAGTCAACACAGTCCGCGACTCCTTACCTTCCACGCTATGTTTCGCCATCTTAACCCTGCATTTCTCATTCCATCTCAGCGTAACTCCGGCGCGGCCATTTGTGCACGAAATCCCCTATATCGACAGAAATAGGCAAGAGATGAGCAGGATCTGGATACCGCCCAATGCCGGCATTTTTGTACTCTGGATCTCAAGCAAGTTTTCCCGAGCATTGCGGACAAGAGCGCAACCGGCATATACCATGTGCCGAGGAGGTTGAAACATCATGTACAACGCAAAGGCGTATTCCGTAACCAGTGCCACATCCCCGTTTGCTTCCACTACCATCGCCCGGCGCGATCCCACCGAGCACGACGTGCAGATCGAGATCCTCTTCTGCGGCATCTGCCACTCCGATCTCCACCAGGCTCGCAATGAGTGGAAAGAAGTGATGCCTACCGTTTACCCTTGCGTTCCCGGCCATGAGATCGTCGGCCGCGTCACAAAGGTTGGCTCCGCCGTAACCAAATTCAAGCCCGGCGACCTCGCCGCGGTAGGTTGTCTGGTAGACACGGACGGCACATGCCCGGAGTGCAAGGCTGGATTGGAGCAGTTCTGTCCGAACTTCACCCTCACATACAACTTCCCCGACAAGCACACCGGGGGTGTAACCTACGGCGGCTACTCCGACAGCATTGTCGTCACCGAGCGATTCGTGCTGCGAGTTCCGTCGAACCTCGATCTTGCGGGAACCGCGCCTCTGCTCTGCGCCGGAATCACGACATACTCGCCGATGCGTCATTGGGGCGTGGCCAAAGGCAAAAAGGTCGGCGTTGTCGGACTCGGCGGACTCGGCCACATGGGTGTCAAGTTCGCTCACGCGCTTGGAGCCCACACCGTCGCCTTCACCACATCGCAAAGCAAGAAGGATGATGCTCTGCGCCTGGGCGCCGATGAGGTCGTTATCTCGCGCGACGCAAACGAAATGGCTAAACACGCAGGCAGCTTAGACTTCATCCTCGACGCAGTCGCCGCCGAGCACGACATCAATGCCTACATCGCCCTGCTGCGCCGTGACGGCAACATCACTATGGTCGGCGCGCCGAATAAGCCGTTACCGGTCGCCGTGTTCGGTCTTATCTTCGGACGCCGCAGCTTCTCCGGCTCCCCCATCGGCGGCCTGCCCGAAACTCAGGAAATGCTTGATTTTTGCGGCAAACATAATATTACCGCCGACGTCGAGGTCATTCCGATTCAAAAAGTCAACGAAGCCTATGAACGGCTGGCCAAGTCCGACGTGAAGTACCGCTTCTCTATCGATATGGCTTCGCTCAAATCGGAGTGACGGCCGGTGGTTCCGGACAATTCTCGGGAGATAGATAATGCTAAAACGCAAGCTTGGAAAGAGCAATCTGGAAGTCTCGGCCCTCGGCCTCGGCTGCATGGGAATGAGCTCGGCTTATGGCCCCGCAGCCGACAAAGGCGAGATGATCCAATTGATTCGTTCCGCTCATGACCTTGGCGTTACCCATTTCGATACGGCTGAAGCCTATGGGCCGTTTGCCAACGAAGAGCTGGTGGGTGAGGCGCTTCAGCCGATCCGCGACAAGGTAGTGATTGCTACAAAGTTCGGCTTTGACATCGATCTTGAGACTGGCGCACGCCGTGGCGGGACCAATAGCAAACCTGAGCATATCAAGCGTGTAGCAGACGCTTGCCTGAAGCGTCTGCGGACTGAGTACATCGATCTCTTTTATCAGCACCGTGTCGATCCAGGCGTACCAATCGAGGACGTAGCAGGAGCGGTCAAGGAGTTGATCGCCCAGGGTAAGGTCAAACACTTCGGCATGTCAGAGGCCGGGGTTCAGACGATCCGCAGGGCGCACGCGGTCCAGCCCGTCACTGCGGTTCAGAGCGAGTACTCGCTGTTTTGGCGTGGTCCGGAGGCGGAGCTTCTGCCAAATCTGGAGGAGCTTGGTATCGGGTTTGTGGCATTCAGCCCGCTCGGCGCAGGGTTCCTCACAGGCAAGATTGACGAGAACACGAAATTCGATCCCACCGACTTTCGCAACATTGTGCCGCGTTTCTCGCCGGAGGCCCGCAAGGCCAACATGGCTTTGGTTGAGCTGGTCAAGAGCGTCGCGGAACGCAAAGGCGGAACGCCGGCACAAATTGCAATCGCCTGGTTGCTGGCACAGAAGCCATGGATCGTACCGATCCCAGGAACCACCAAGCTACATCGGCTCGAGGAGAATCTTGGCTCCGTGAACATCGAGCTCAACGAGGAAGATCTCAAACAGATCGATGAAGCTGCTTCGAGGCTGAAACTCGAAGGGGCCCGCTTACCTGAAGCTGTATTGAAGATGACAGGACTGTGAGTGCTTCTTTGGCCGAGCGCCGTCAATGCCATCGACAACACCAGTAAGCATTCAACAAGAAATGTGCTACAAAGGACAAGTCATAGGAGAAATCATGCAAAAACGCAAATTGGGAAAGAGCAATCTGGAAGTATCGGCGATCGGCCTTGGCTGCATGGGAATGACATTCTCTTATGCTCCGTTTCCTGAAAAGAAGGACTCGATCGCAGTAATTCGCGCCGCCGTCGAGCGCGGCGTCACCTTCTTTGACACGGCCGAGGTCTACGGCCCGTTCAACAATGAGGAACTCGTCGGCGAGGCTCTCGCGCCCTTTCGCGGGCAGGTCGCCATCGCTACCAAGTTCGGCTTCGATATCAATCCCGACGGAAGCCGCGGACCGAGGCCGACCAATAGCCAGCCCGAGCACATCAAGCAAGCTGTGGAAGGTTCGCTCAAGCGCCTGAAGACCGACGTCATCGATCTCTACTATCAGCACCGCGTTGATCCGGACGTGCCTATCGAGGATGTAGCAGGAGCGGTGAAAGAGCTTATCGCGGCGGGCAAGGTCAAGCACTTCGGCATGTCGGAGGCCGCTCCGAAAACCATCCGGCGCGCTCATGCTGTGCAGCCAGTCACGGCTCTGCAAAGCGAGTACTCCCTGTGGTACCGCGCACCGGAAGCAGAAGTCATTCCGACCCTTGAGGAACTCGGTATCGGCTTTGTGCCTTATAGTCCGCTCGGCAAGGGCTTCCTGACGGGAAAAATGAACGAGAACACTACGTTTGAAAAAACTGACATCCGCAGCGCGATCCCGCGCTTCACGCCCGAGGCCCGTGTTGCGAACCAGAAGCTGGTCGATCTGCTTGGCAAGATCGCAGCTCAGAAGAAATCAACTCCTGCCCAGATCGCGCTTGCCTGGCTGCTGGCCCAGAAGCCGTGGATTGTGCCGATTCCTGGAACAACCAAGCTACATCGCATGGAAGAAAACATCGGGGCAGCCGAAGTCGAACTCTCGGCCGATGACTTGCGCGAGATCGAGAGCGCCGCGGCGAAGATCGAAGTGCAAGGCGCGCGGTATCCTGAGCACCTTGAGAAGATGACCGGCCGCTGACCGGTACCATCCAGCTAAGGAGAGTTCAAACCATGGAAATCAAGCGAAGCGGCAGCCAGCCTTCACGCAAAGGACCGGCGGAGTATTTCACGGGTACGGTCCGCGTCGACCCGCTCTTTGAATCGCCCGAGCCGGCGCGCGTTGTCGGCGCCAGCGTTACCTTTGAGCCCGGCGCACGCACGGCCTGGCATACGCATCCGCTCGGCCAAACCCTGATCGTCACCTCGGGTTGCGGCCGCGCGCAGCGCTGGGACGGTTCCATCGAGGAGATCCGGCCCGGCGATGTCATCTGGTTTGCTCCGGGAGAGAGACATTGGCATGGAGCGGCGCCAGGGACGGCGATGACGCATCTCGCCATCCAGGAGATGCTCGATGGCAAGACTGTCGATTGGATGGAAAAGGTGAGCGATGAGCAATACGGAGCGTAGCTCCCGCGAGGGGAACTACGGGTTGCGGCTTTCGCCGAATGCGAGCCTAGCTAGCGCGCTCTTGGATGGGTGCGATCGTAGACAACGGTCAACTGTGCGGTGGTGAGCTGCGTGTAGCGCTGCGTGGTTGAAAGGCGCTCGTGGCCCAGTAACTCCTGAATGGCGCGCAAGTCGGCGCCCTCTTCCAATAGATGTGTTCCAAAGGCGTGGCGCAGCGTGTGCGGATGGACGTCGCCTGAGAGTCCGCGCAAGATGGCGATGCGCTTGACGATGCGGGCGACCGAGCGGGTCGTCAGGCGGGCTTCGCCGCCCGGTCTGCCCAAGCCGCGGAGTCGCAGATTGACAAAGAACGCGGGTGTTGCAAGGCCTTGACCCTGTGAAGCCGCGGCGAGGCGCGCGGAACGTTCGGCGAGATAAGCGCGGAGCGCCACGGCCGCCGCGTCGCCGAGGGGGACGTAACGCTGCTTCTGTCCCTTGCCGCGAATCAGGATGGCTTCATTGGCCCAGTGGATGTCATCAAGATTGAGGCCGGTAAGTTCAGCGTTGCGAATGCCGCAGCCGTAAAGCAGTTCCAGAATCGCGGTGTCGCGCGTGGGCCAACTGGCGGCGTCGGAGCGGACCGACTCGACGACGCGATTCATCTGCTCGATGGAGGGCACGCGCGGCAAATGTTTGGGCAGCTTGGGCGTAGCCACCAGCGAAGCGGCGTTCTGTTCGAGACGCCCGGTACGCGCCAGCCACTTGAACCAGCTGCGAATGGCGGCAAGTGCGCGGGCGGCCGAGGCCTTGGAGAGGCCGCGGTCATAGAGCGTGCCGAGAAATGCGCGAATGTGGGTATGTTCAATGCTCTCCGGTCTTTGGTCTTTTCCGTATTGCTCGGCGATCCAGGCGGCGAAGGCTTCAAGCTCGCGGCGGTAAGCGCGCAGGGTGTGCATCGACGCGCCGCGCTCATTCGCCAGGACGCGGAGATACTCTGAGACGAGAGTGCCTAGCGGGGCTGCGACGGCGGGAGCAGCAGATGCGCTCATGCAGGCTCCTTGCTGGAGCTTGCGCTGCCAGTGGACGTTACGGAATTCAAACCAGGATTCTTAGACAGATGCAGCAAGTTAATTCTCGCTTCGCGGGGATGAGGACTAAGCGAGTTAGCAGCTTTCGCCGTCGGGCCGGCCTGCCGGCTTTCGTCTGTCTCTGGCAGTAATGGATTCGAAACCAGGTGCAGACCGCGATTCGCGGACGCGCCTGCAATCGAAAGCGACTCAACCTCGACGTGCTGCCGCGTGGCGCGGGGGTGGTGCTGGCGATGCACGTCCTTGAGGCGATTGAGCGCCAGGTGCGTATAGACCTGTGTGGTGGAGATGTCGGCGTGACCGAGCAACAGCTGCACGCTGCGCAGATCGGCGCCGTGTTCGACCATGTGAGTGGCGCAACTGTGGCGAAGGCGGTGAGGGCTCGCTGATGAGTCTGCCGTCTTGACAACGTGCCAGACCCATTGACGCGTGAGCGGCATTCCGCGCAACGAGAGGAAGAGCCGCGTACCGCCTTGACGGGCGTTTTCTTGACGGGTGCTATCCGTCTTCGCCGCGCCTGGAGCTTTTCGCCGCGAGTTGGCCGAACTGATGCGCGCCAAATGCGGCCGGCCCATGCGCAGATACTCTTCCAAGGCAAAGAGTGCGGAGCGGCCAAGCGGCACGATGCGCTCCTTGTCGCCCTTGCCGCGCACCTGCACGCGGCCGAGGTCGAGCGCAAGGTCGCCGGTAGAGAGGTCGGTCACCTCAGAGACGCGCAGGCCGCCGGCGTAGAGCAGCTCGAGAATCGCGCGGTCGCGCAGGGCGGTGGCGCGGGCTTGCGGATGCTCGGCCGCCATGCCTGCGCGCTCGAGCATCTCCGCCACCTCCGGCTCGGCCAACGACTTGGGCAGTACCTTCCACGCCTTGGGCGATTCGATATTGACAGTAGGATCATGATGGATGCGGCGATCGAGCAGCATCCACTTGTAAAAGCCGCGCAAACAGCTCAGTTTACGCGCCGCCGAACGCTGGTCGATCCCGTGGTTGCGGAGATCTTCGAGGAAGGCCGACACATCCTGCTGAGCCGCCGTCAACAACACGCCATGACGGCTCTCGATGAATTCGGCGAAGATCTTCAGATCGCTGTCATAGGCCTCGCAGGTCAATGGGCGAAGGCCTTTTTCCACGCGCAAATAGGCCTGGTAATCTTTCAAAAGCGACAAATTGCGCGCGATCTGCACACATTCGATTATCCGCGCGTGAAGGCCTGATCGGGGCCTGAGGAGGTGCAGCCGAACCTCGTTCATCAAGGACTCAGACTCGGCAACAGCAAATCCCGCAAACGGGCTTTTAGGGGCTCGCTGATCTTGATTGGCAGATCCCAGGTCCGGCGGAGTATAACGCTGGAATGGGGGCCTTGGCGGCGGTGGAGATCGATGCGTGGCTCCGCGAAGGCGGATTGGTAGTTACGGCTAGCGATCGCGCCGCGCGTGCTCTGGCCGCAGCGTTCCACCGAGCCCGGCGTGCCGAGGGGCTGAATGCATGGCCTACGCCCAATATCCATGATTGGAAGAGCCTTGCCCGTGCCGCCTGGGAACAGCACAGCGCGGACGCGCGCCTTCTGCTCAACGCAGCGCAGGAGCTGAAGCTGTGGTTTGAGATCGCCGGCAAGGATCGCTCCCTGGCAACGCTGCTCGACGACCCACGTCGTCGATTGGCGGCTTTGGCTATGGAAGCATATGAGTTGCTTTGCTCATTTGCGCCGAGTCTTCTGCGCACGGCCTCTCGTGTCAATTGGCAGCACGATGCCGCGGCTCTCAGCAGATGGCTTGCAGCCTTTGACGAGGCTTGCCGTACTGAAAACCTGCTGAGCCCCAGCCGTTTGCCGTATGAGCTGATTCCGCTGCTGGAAGCAGACCGGACCATGCGTCCACCCCTGCTTCTGGCCGGCTTTGACCGCATTCTGCCCGTTCAGCGGAGCTTGTTCGACGCATGGGGCGAATGGCGCGAGGCTAAGGCGGGCGAGCCGTCATCGCAGGTATGTTTTCATGCGGCCGACGACACCCAGGCCGAGGTCGAGGCTTGCGCCATCTGGTGCAGCCGGCAACTGGCCTCCAACCCGAAGGCGCGTTTGTTGGTTGTGGCCCAGGCAGCCAGTGCGCAACGCGGCGAGATCGAGCGCGCCTTTCTGCGTCACACCGGACAGGCGTTTGAATTCTCACTTGGAATTCCGTTAAGCCGGGTTGCTCTTGCGCGGGCGGTTCAACTTTTGTTGCGCTGGCTCGACGGGGCACTCAACGAACAGGAACTCGACTGGCTGTTTTCCACCGGCCACGCCGGGGCTACCGCGCAGGAATCCGAGTCGCTGCAAGCGACCATGCGTGCCTTGCGCCATCGCGGCCTGGAGCGAACCCAATGGACGCTGGCAGCCTTCATAGGCCAGCGGTGCGCCGAGCGGCTGCCGTCTCCTTGGATCGAGCGCGTCACTCAGGCTCAACGCCTTCTCGCCGACGCTGCGCGCCGCACGCAAAGCCCGCTCGAATGGGCAGAACTGGTTCCGCGGCTGCTGGAGGAGCTTCATTTTGCGGCCGCCCGCACGCTTTCAAGCGCCGAGTATCAAACTGTCCGCCGCTGGCAGCAGGCCGTGGAGAGCTGCGGCTCATTGGGTTTCGATGGCCGTCGAATCGCATGGAGGGATTTCCTTTCCGAGTTGGGCCGCACACTGGACGAGACGCTCTTCGCCCCTGAGTCGCGCGATGCACCGATCCAGATCGCAGGTCCCGCCGAGTCGGCCGGGCTTACTGCCGACGCAGTCTGGTTTCTAGGTGCGGATGAGGAAACGTGGCCCGCGAACGGCACAACGCATCCGCTGTTGCCCATCGAAGTTCAGCGCCAGGCGGGAATGCCCCACACCAGTCCTCAACTCGATTGGGAGCTTGCCAGTTCGATCACCAGGCGGCTTCTGGCCTCGGGGCGGGAGATTCATTTCAGCTATGCAAAACAGAATGACGCCGTGGAGGCACGTCCGTCGCGGCTGATCGCGCAAATTGCCGGGGAAGCGAATGAGTTGCCGCCGGAATTGCTTGTTCCGGCCGCTGAGGCGCCGAGCACGGTTTGGTTTGAGGATTTCAGCCGGATTCCCTTCCCTCCTGGCAAAGTCGAAGGCGGAGCAGCCGTTCTTACCGCCCAGTCGCAGTGCCCCTTCAAAGCTTTTGCCACGGCGCGTCTTGGCGCACAAGGCTGGCAGCCGGCCGAGGCTGGGTTGACTCCCTCACAGCGCGGCAACCTGCTTCACAAGGTGCTTCAAGCCGTCTGGGCCGGACCGCCCGAGGGCATTCGCTGCCACGCCGATTTACTGGGTCTGGATGACCGGGAGGCTTTTGTCGCTGGACTCGTCCGGCGCGTACTCGCGCGGGAGTTGCGGCCCCACATGCGCGAAGTCATGCCCCAGCGTTATCTCGAGTTGGAAGAACTGCGGCTCTTCGGGCTCGTGACCGAGTGGCTCGATTTTGAAGCGACGCGTGTTGCATTCACCGTGTCTGAGACCGAGGCCAGGCGCATTGTTCCTATCGCCGGACTAACTCTCGATCTGCGTTTGGATCGCATCGACCGGCTTAGCGATGACACTCTGCTGGTGATCGACTACAAAACCGGAAACGTCTCGCCCGGCCTGTGGGATCTGCCCCGACCGGAAGACGTGCAACTGCCGCTGTATGCCGGCTTTGCAATCGACCGCGATAAAGAAATACTTGGTGGACTGGTCTTCGCCAAGGTGAGGTCGGGAGATCAGGAATTCAATGGACAGGTTTTCGATCCGGCGGCGACGCTGTTTTCCGGAATGAAAGGAAATAGTTCCCTGATGAAGCGGAAGCTCGAATTGGAGGTGCTAGTTGGATGGCGCGATTGCATCGAGCAGCTTGCCAGGGACTTCATTGAAGGAAAGGCCGAGGTAGACCCACGCGAATATCCGAAGACCTGCGAGCGGTGCGGCCTGCAGACCCTCTGCCGGATTCAGGAGCATGAGCGGGTGCTTGATTCCGAAGGCCCCTCGGAAGGCGAGGGAGGTGGGGATGAGTGAATTGACAGCTCAATCCGCGCCTCCCGACCAGAACGAAAGGCAGCGCGCGTTGGACTCCGCACGATCGATTCTCGTGCAGGCACCGGCCGGCTCGGGCAAGACTGACCTGCTTACCCGGCGATTTTTGCGCCTGTTGGGCGAGGTCGATGAACCGGGCCAGGTTGTCGCCATCACCTTCACCAATGCCGCCGCCGCCGAGATGCGGCATCGCATCCTGAGCGAGCTCGAAAAAGCGGCTGCGAATTCTCTTCTCGTCTCGGAAGCAAGCGAGTTTTCGATGGAAGCGCTGGCCCGTCGCGCCCTGGAGCACTCGGAGGCGCTTGGCTGGAAACTGTTCGATCTGCCCGCCCAGTTACGCGTGCGCACTATCGATTCGTTCTGCCGGGAGCTGGCTCTGCAACAACCGCTGCTCTCCGGATTCGGTGGCGGCTTGGAAATCGCCGAGCAGCCTGACGAGCTTTATCGCCGCGCTGCGCGCGCAACACTGAAAAAGGTCGACGAAACCGGTTCCGCGCTGGGTGTGGCGATTGAGAACCTGCTGATGTGGCGGGACAACGGCTGGCAGGAGATGGAAGAGCTGCTGGTTGAAATGCTCAGAAATCGCGACCGCTGGTGGCACGACTTTGTCCTGGGGTGCGAACCGGATTGGGCGGCGCTTCGTGAGCGGCTGGAGCGGCCTTTTGCGAATGCCGTGCGCGACGCTCTGACTCGGCTGAGCCACCTTCTGGATCAGATTCCTGCCGCGCGCGAGGAGGCTTTGAAGCTGGCGCGGTTTGCCTGCGAGCAGTGCGGCGGCCTGCTTCACCGGGAACTCGCCGAGCTGGTCGAGTTTCCGTCTTCTCCGTTCACCGGAAGCGCGGATCTTGAAGAGGCTCGGCAGGTCTATGTGTGTCTTGCCGCACTGCTGCTCACGAATGATAGTTGTTTCCGCAGACAAGTGGACAAGAGGATTGGCTTCCCCGCCGATCGAAAACCGGAGAAAGCGCGCATTCTGAGTTTGATCGGAGCACTCGCGGCCGTGCCTGGCATTGAATCTGCATTGGCAGCCATTCGAACCCTTCCGCACGTTCGCTACACCGACGAAGAATGGGAGATTGTGAAATCATGCTTCGCGCTCTTGCGCCAGGCCGCGGGCGAGTTGAAGATCGCCTTTGCCGAGGCAGGGCGAGTGGATTACACCGAGGTCGCGCAAATTGCTCAGCGAGTGCTCCGAGGCGAAGACGGCCTGCCGACCGATGCTGCGCTGGCTGTCTCTGACGGCATCCGTCACCTGCTGGTCGATGAGTTTCAAGACACAAGCCGGCGCCAGCATCAATTGCTTTCGAACCTCATCGCAGCCTGGCCAGAGCGCGAGGGACGCACCTGCTTTGTTGTTGGCGATCCCATGCAATCGATTTACTTTTTCAGAGAGGCCGACGCCGAGCTTTTTTCAAGGGTCAAGACAGCCGGGCTGGAGCTCTCGCAAGATGAGCCGCTGATCTTTGATCAAATTGCCCTGAAAGCCAACTTCCGCACGGAGCCCGGATTGGTTGACCGGCTCAATCGTGATTTCGAGCAAATCTTTGCGGCGGATGACGGTAGCGGGATCGCCTTCTCCTCTGCGGAACCTTATCCGAAGGAGCGGATGAGCACTGGTTCACCTTTCACGCTCCATCTCGGGTTCGTTGCCCCGGCTGAACGAAATAGCACGGCGAACCCCAGAGAAGAGGAAGACAACACGCCGGGAGAGCAGATTGCCGAGATCGTCAATCTGATTCGCGGCTATTCACACCGCCAGGAACAAGCTCGAGCTAGGGGGGAGAGATTCCGTGTCGCAGTTCTGGGCCGGGCGCGGGTCCACCTTGAGCCGGTCACCAGGGCTCTCCGCGAGGCGGGAATTCCCTTTCGCGCTGTTGAACTTGAGAAACTCGCAAATCGTCCCGAGGTGCTCGATGCCCTGGCACTGGCACGCGCGCTTTACAATCCTCAGGATCGCGTGGCGTGGCTGGGACTGTTGCGCGCGCCTTGGTGCGGCCTCTCGCTTGAAGATTTGCACACACTGGCCGGTGGGTCGGAGTTGCTTAAGCGGCCCATACCGGAACTGCTCGCTGAAAGGCTCTCGTTCATCGGCAACGCCGGTCGTCCTGCCGCAATGAGGGTGCTCGATGCGCTGGCTGCTGCAACTGCTCTTCGCTCAGTGCAGCCAACGGCATCGTTGGGAACATGGCTCGAAGGGGTTTGGCTGCGACTGGGCGGGGCGGCTTGCGTGGACCAGACTGCTCAAGCCAATGTCAAGATGCTGTGGAGTTGTCTGGACAATTTGCCCGGCGGCGAGGCCGATCTGCTTGGTCCCGGACTTGAAGCGGCGCTCGACAAGCTCACCGCACTGCCTGACCCGGCAAGCAGCAGCGAATGCGGCGTGCAGTTGATGACCATCCACAAATCCAAGGGGCTGGAATTCGAGGTGGTCATCGTTCCCGAGCTACAGGCGGGCGGCGGGCGCGGCAAGCCTCGAATGCTCTCATGGTTGGAACGCGGACTCGCTGAGCCCGATGAATCGGGCCAGATCACCGAGTTTCTGGTCGCGCCCTTCCAGCGCAAAGGCAAAGACCGGGGTGAGGCGAAGGCGTGGGTCGATCGCGTGTATCGCGAGCGTGAGCGGCAGGAGACCCGGCGCGTTCTCTATGTCGCTGCCACGCGCGCACGGCGAGAGCTGCACCTCTTTGCACGTCCAGTGTGCAAGCAGCAAGACGGTGACCTCGCTCTGGTAGAACCCGCCGAGAGCCTGCTGGCAACGGCATGGCCGGCGCTTGAAGAAGAGGTTCGAGCGCGCTTCAAGGAATGGAAAGCCGCGAGAACAGCATCCCAGGTCCCTGTAGAGGAAGTGATCGAATCGATTGCAGCTTCCGGTGCGAGCAATCTGCTGGTGATGCCTTCCTCAATACGGCCCACGCTGCTGCGTCGTCTGCCGGTGGATTTTCGGCCCCAGTCTTCCCCAGGGGCGCTGGCTGCCGGGGAATCGGCCATTGTCGGCGTTGGAACCGGAACTGGCCCGCTCTACAACCGTCACGAGGGCGGATTGCTCTCACGCGCCCTGGGCACGGCAGTTCACAAGCTTCTGGAAGAGCTGGCCCGGCTGCGTATCACTCTCGAAGGGGAGGCTGCGCGTGCGGCCTTGCGAGGTTTTGAGGCACGCATCGCAACGCAAGTGCGAGGCTTGGGAGTCGATCGGGACATGGCCGGGAAGATCGCTGATCAGGCATTTCAAATCGCGCTCAAAGCCTCCCACGATCCCATCGGCTCGTGGATTCTCTCGCCGCATGCGTGCGCGGCCAGCGAGGCCGGCTGGGCAGGTGTGGTCAATGGCGGTGTGCGCTCGGTGCGGGTGGACCGGGTCTTCAAGGCTGGTCCCGCGCCCGTTGCCGAAGGGGAGGATTGCTGGTGGGTCATCGACTACAAGACGGCTCATGCAGACAACATTGAGGCTGCCGCAACCCTGCCGGCGCTTCGCGAGCTCTTTGCTCCGCAGGTCGAAGCCTACGGACAACTGCTGCGTAACCTGCATGGCAGAGAGGCGCCGATCTTCGCCGGCCTCTATTATCCGCGCATGCTCGAGCTGGATTGGTGGGAACTATGAGCTGCAAATTGACTTGAAAGCAGGGGAGCTGGACGGCCTTCATGCAGCCCATCCCGATACGGGAAGCCTCTGCTGGGAGGGGACTCGCTAAGGGGATGAATCAGAATGCTTCAAGTCGTCTCACCGATAAGTTTTTTTATTTCAAAAGATTCCTTGCACGCAAATGACACTTTGCGCTGTACAATCTCCACGAGGAGACCCATGGCCGGAGATATGCAACTTACGTGCAGCGATTGCGGGCAGGACTTCACCTTCACCGCTGCTGATCAGACGTTCTTTCAGGAACGTGGTTATTCG